>CBDUOW010000011.1:0-18899 GCA_965368945.1 uncultured Gammaproteobacteria bacterium | reverse complement strand
CCAATACGTTGCCCCACAAAACCAAACGCTATCGCCGATGGAAATCCTATAAACTGGGTAATGAGTAAGGCGCTTATCAGATCACTTGCAGAGAAGCCCAACGCCATCCCGTAATCAACCGCCATACGTACAATGGTATCGACCCCGTCGATATACAACCAGTAGGCAAGTAAGAATAAAAAAACATAACGCAAGCGCCGGACTTTTTGAAAACTTGCGAACAACTGCTGAAACCCCCCTTTTATTACTGCAACGGCACTTAAATGCCCGCTTTTTCGCTGTTCCGGCACAAACATTAACAGGGGAATCGTAAACACCAGCCACCATACTGCTACGCATAAAAAAGAAACCTGTACCGCCACTGCGGCGCTCGCAAGCCCGAATAGCTCCGGCCATAGAGTCATTGCCACGGTGCCGGCAAATAACAGACCGCCACCGAGATAACCCAGCGCATAACCATAGGCAGATACCACATCGTAATGTTCTTCTTTAGAGACTGAGATGATGAGCGAATCATAAAAAACAATACTGCCGGAAAAACCGATAGATGCCAGCGTAAACAATGATAAAGCCAGCCAGGCCTGACCCTGTGCAACAAAATACAAGCCGGCAGTCATACATATTCCCAACAGGGCAAACACGAGTAGCAGCCGTTTGCGCACGCCACCCACATCTGCCATCGCGCCCAACACCGGCGCCAATATGACGATTATTGTACTGGCCAGTGAATTGGCCAGCCCAAGCTGGAAGGTGCTTTCCGTTGCAGTGAGGTCACCGCTCCAGAATTCCTTAAAAAATACGGGGAAGAAACCTGCCAGGACGGCGGTGGCAAAAGCCGAGTTGGCCCAGTCATACAGGGCCCAGGAAAAAACCTGGCGATTCAGGAGATGACGCATAGAAACTGCCTCTGATGTGTCAGAGGCAGTGTACGCGTTGTGGGCGACTTAATTCAACGCCGGGGAGAGCTCCGCGGCGGACTCACGGATTGACGCGGTTGCTGGCGATTGGGACTTTGCCGAAAATGGTCACGCCGCTGTTCCGGACTCATTTCCCGTACCTGCTGCCGTTCCTCAGGCGACATCTGCTGCCAACGTTCCCTGACAGCCTGGCGTTGTTCCGGAGGCACATTTCGAATCCTTTCACGCATGGCGCGGCGCTGCTCCGGATCCATATTCCGGAATGCCTGGCGGTCTTCGGGTGACATGTTTTGCCAGCGATCCCTTAATGCCTGCTGTTTTTCGGCAGGAAGCGTTTTGTACCACTGCCGCCGTTCGCGCAAGCGCTGTTGCTGTTCAGGAGGCATTTGGCGGAATTGTTCATACCGCTGGCGGGTACGCTGACGCTGCTCCGGTGTCATCTGCTTCAAACGCTGCATGCGCTGCTGGGCCTGTTGACGCTGCTCAGGACTCATTTGTTGCCAGCGCTGGGCACCACGAACCAACCGCTCACGCCGCTCGTTCGGAATCTGTTCCCAGTTCCCTTCAAATCGTTTCAGGGTAGCGCGTTCCCCCTCACTCAGGTTCTGCCAGTCGGTATTGGACTGACTCCATGCGGGTAAGGCCAACACGGCTGCCAGTACTACCAAAAGAATTAAACGAACTTTAATCATGCTTACTATCCCCGACCGATACGGTACTTCCATTGCTTTTGTTTAACTGTTGCTGTTCTTCTTCCATGGCCAATTCCAGCCATGTCTGGTCCTCGCTGGAATAACTGCCGAGAAATTCCAGAAACTCACTATCTGGTAACGCATCATTCTGACTGGCGTTGACAGCAAATGGCATAAATGCCAGTAGCAGGCCTAGCCACTTAACCCGCATTGTCTTCAATCACATCCAGCCATTGATAAAATTCCAGATCTTCATACAATTGCAAACTGTCTGAGGAGGCAATCAGCTCCAGATCCTCCATGGCGTATGCCATACCATTGCCTTTCTCATTGCCGCTAAACTGCCAAACTCCAATTGCCACGAGCAACATGGATGCCAGGGCAAAACCGCCGGCAGGTTTCCAGTAACTCTGTTTTTCCTCGTAGCGCTCAAGCGCCCGGTAACGCGCCAGACGAAGACGCCGGGAAATATCGACATCAAGCTCCTCAGTACTGTTATCCAGTACCTGTCGAATGTTGTTGGTAAATGACCTGTCGTCATTCATGGTGGTAATCTCCAAGTACTTCTCTTAACCGATGCACTGCCCGGGAATAGTGGGTCTTGACGCTGCCAGTGCTGATACCCAGCGCCTTTGCCGTTTCGGCGACATCCAGCCCATCCCAGACACGTAATAAAAAAACCTGTTGTTGCCTTAACGGTAGACCGCGTAGCCCGAGTTCCAGCGCCTCGGTCATGCCCGCGTTTGCTATCTGCCTGAGCGGATCATTGGTCCCGCCATCCGGCAGGTTCTCAATATGCTGCTTGTCATCATCCTCTTTGCCAAACCAAACCCGCCATTTGTTTCGCACTTTCTCCCGCCGATACCAGTCGCGGATTCGATTCTGCAAAATGCGGGTGAATAGCGGCCCCCATTCTTCCGGATCCCGTTGCGCATAACGCTTAACCAGGGTCAGCATGGCATCCTGGACAATATCCAGTGCTTCCTCCTGATGACCGGTGGCGAAAAACGCCATTCGGTATGCCCGTTTTTCAGCTTGCGCGAGAAAAGCGTCAAGTGCCTTCCTGGTGTCCAGACTGCCGCCCTTTTTGTTGTGTGGTTAAACTGGCTGGTTAATCCCAGCCAGTTTAACCACTTTAGCAGAACCAGAGCGAACATTAACGACGGCCTCGGTATCCACCACCACTTGCATTGCGCTGCATGTCGTAATTCATCCTGCTCTCACTTCGGGTTCCATAGCTGTTCCAACGCTGGTCGATCCGGTCACCCTTGCGATCCAGGCGTCGGTCGATGCGATCACCTTTTTGATCAAGGCGATTGGCATAGCGTTCGTGACCGTTGTAGCCGGCCCTTTCAGCCCGGCGGTCAAAACGGGTGTCAATCCGATCGCCCTTTCGGTCTAATCGCCTATCAATGCGATCTCCTTTACGATCCATATAGTTAGCAAAGCGATCATCTCGTTGATGGATACCTTGTTGCTCCCGGTACTGGAGACGACGTTCGACACGATATTCCTTCCGTGCCCCAACGCGATCCAGCCTGGCATCCACACGGTCACCCTTGCGGTCCAGGCGCGTATCAATCCGGTCACCTTTCTGATCCAATCGATTTGCTAACTGCTCCCTTCCATTATCACTGGCTTGCTCAGCGCGTAAATCAAGCCGCTGATCAATGACATCACCCCGCTGATCCAGCCGGGAGTCGACCCGATCCCCTTTGCGATCAAATCGTTCTTCGATTTTTATATCATCCGCCGCCATCACCGCCGGCATTGACACCAGGGCCATAAGGCCTGTCAGTAGTATTGTTTTTTTCACTATTCTTCTCCTTTTTGTGGTTTTCATTGTAAGTAACGCACGGGGATACAGAATGGTTGACAGTGATGCGGTGGTTTTTTTGCGACATATAAATAAATATATCTGGATAAGTTAATGGTGTTTGTACTCTTAGAACGAATTCCCTATCAGGTGGCAGTTACTGCCGAGTCAGTTCGTCTGAAAGGCCAGGCTTGATCCCTCCCACGTACCGCCTGCACTAAAAAGTGGCGCTCAACCTGATTATGACTGGCCAGTTCAATATTTTTCTTATATTATTCAATATCTTATATACTCGGCTTCTGGCATGGATCCTGCTGAATTAAGAATTAACAAACAATACGGTCCGTCATCTCATAAGCATTCAGTTATAATCGTGCCCCCAGATAGCAGTGAAAAAAAACAAAAGATGTCTAACTCCATGAATATCAAGGAAATTAATACCAAGCCGTTTGATGACCAGCGCCCCGGCACATCCGGATTACGCAAACAGGTAACGGTATTTCAACAGCCCCACTACCTGGAAAATTTCGTCCAGGCCATTTTCGATTGCCTGGAGGAAAAGACTGGCCGGACACTGGTGCTGGGTGGCGATGGACGGTACTACAACCGCACCGCCATCCAGACAATCCTCAAGATGGCGGCCGCCAATGGCTTCGGGAAGGTCCTGGTGGGAGCGGGTGGCCTTCTCTCCACCCCGGCCGTCTCCGCCGTCATTCGCCGCCACGAGGCCTTCGGCGGCATCATCCTCTCGGCCAGTCACAATCCGGGGGGGCCAGACGGGGATTTCGGTATCAAGTACAACATCAGTAACGGTGGCCCGGCACCGGAAAAACTCACCGAGGCCATATATGCCCGCTCCTGTGAACTGAGCCAGTATCGAATCCTGGAGGCCGACGACCTGGAGCTCGACCCGCTTGGTGAGCAATTGCTGGGCAACATGACCGTCGAGGTGATCGACCCGGTGAAGGACTATGCCGAGCTCATGAATCACCTGTTTGACTTTGATCGCATTAAAGCCCTGTTCGATTCGGGACTGTTCCACATGGTGTTTGATGCAATGCATGCCATCACGGGACCCTATGCCAAAGAGATCCTGGAAAACCAACTCGGTGCCGCCAGCGGCACGGTGATCAATGGCGAGCCGCTGGAAGATTTTGGCGGCGGTCATCCGGACCCTAACCTGGCGCACGCCACGGAACTGGTTGAACGCCTCAATCAGAGCGGACCCCATGCACCCAATTTCGGAGCCGCTTCCGATGGCGACGGTGATCGCAACATGGTCCTGGGCCGACGTTTCTTTGTTACGCCCAGTGACAGTCTGGCCGTACTCGCCGCAAACGTGCATCGCCTGCCTGGCTACCCGCAAGGGCTGGCGGGGGTGGCCCGTTCCATGCCAACCAGCATGGCGGTCGATCGGGTTGCCGAGCGTCTCGGTGTGCACTGTTATGAAACTCCGACGGGCTGGAAATTTTTTGGCAACCTGTTGGATAGCCGCAAAATTAACTTATGTGGTGAAGAAAGTTTTGGTACCGGCTCCGATCACATCCGCGAAAAAGACGGCCTGTGGGCGGTACTGTTCTGGCTCAACCTCATTGCCATGCGACAGAAGTCCGTGGAAGACATTGTGAAGGAACACTGGTGTCTCTACGGACGCAATTATTACACCCGGCATGATTACGAAGCCGTAGAACAGGATTCAGCTGACTCGCTAATGAAAAATCTGCGCGCTAAAATCACCGAACTGGCAGGCCAGTCCTTTGGTGAGTATGAAGTGCAACTGGCGGATGATTTCCAATATACCGATCCTGTGGATAAGAGTGTGAGTGAACAGCAAGGTATTCGAATTCTTTTCACCAATGGCGCCCGCATTGTCTACCGCCTCTCCGGCACCGGAACACAGGGCGCTACCTTACGGGTGTATATTGAACGCTTTGAGCCGGAAGCCAGTCTGCATGATCTGGATACACAGGCTACACTCGCCCCATTAATTAATATGGCGGATGAGATTGCCGGAATTAAACAATTCACCGGCCGGGAAACTCCCACGGTAATTACATAAAATGACAACACAACAAAGACAACAACTAACAGGTTGATTAACGACATGAGTGAAACAAGATTCAAACTGGAAGTCCGCCCGCAAATCCCGGAACGGTTGCAGGGAATGGAAACCCTGGCTAATGACTTGTACTACAGTTGGGACCGTAATGTACGGGGACTGTTTTACAGCATGGATCGCAAGCTCTGGCGTGACTGCGGCCATAATCCAAAGGTTTTCCTGCGACGTGTCTCCCAGAGTACTCTGAACAAGGCAGCGGAAGACAACCTGTTTATTCAGGAATATTCCCGCATCCTCTCGGTGTATGAGAGCTACCTGGAAAAAACCAGTAGCCCACAAATCTGTAAACATTTTGAACCAGGCCATGATCTGATTGCCTATTTCTGTGCCGAATACGGCCTGCATGAAAGTTTCCCGATTTATTCCGGTGGGCTTGGGATTCTGGCCGGGGATCATTGTAAAGCCGCCAGTGATATGGGATTGCCCTTCGTGGCAATTGGTCTACTCTACCGTCAGGGTTACTTTATCCAGACCATCGACGGCAACGGCCAGCAACATGCCCATTACACCACGACCGATTTTGGCGCACTACCTGTCAAATCCGCTCTGGATGTCGACGGTCAGGAACTCCATGTCAGTGTAGACTTGCCCGGCCGGCGTGTGGCCCTGAAAGTCTGGGAGGCTTCTGCCGGTAATATTCATCTTTACCTTCTCGACAGTGACCTGCAGGAAAACAACGACGCGGATCGGGCGATCACCTTTCAACTCTATGGTGGAGATAAAACAACCCGTATCCAGCAGGAAATTGTGCTCGGCATTGGTGGCATGCGTGCGGTTCGGGCCCTGGGGCTTAAACCTACCGTCTACCATATTAATGAAGGACATGCGGCATTCCTGATCCTCGAACGTTGCCGTGAACTGATTGAAGAAGGTATGGATTTTGCCAGTGCCCTGGAACTCGTGGCGGCCGGTACTGTATTTACAACCCATACACCCGTAGCCGCCGGCCACGATATATTCAGCGCCAAGTTAATGACCGAATATTTCACTGATTACAGCAAACAATTAGGGCTCAACATGGAAGACTTCCTGCGGTTTGGTGGAACCCCTGATAATCACAGTGACTTCAATATGACCACGCTGGCACTGCACGGCTCGCGTTTTCATAATGGCGTCAGTCGAATTCATGGCGGAGTTGCTTCACAGATGGAAGGTTATGTCTGGCCCCAGATCCCGGCCGAAGACAACCCGATGTCATATGTCACCAATGGTGTCCATGTACCTACCTTCCTGGCGCGGGAGTGGGCCAACCTGTTTGACATGCGTTTTCACGAATGGCGCAACAATTTGTTAAACGAAGACTTCTGGTCATGTCTGGATGAAATTCCGGATCATCGGTTCTGGAGCCTGCGACAGGAACTCAAGACCCAGATGATGGAAACTGTCACCCATCGCACCTGCGAGCGCCTGCAACGTGAAGGCGCCAGTGAAGCCATGCTGAAGCGCATGACCCAGTTTATTTCCCAAACCGAGTCAGACATCCTGGTGTTTGGCTTTGCGCGGCGCTTTGCAACCTATAAACGTGCTACTTTAATTTTCTCCGATCCCGAACGACTGTCACGCATGCTCAACAATCCGGAACGCCCGGCAATTCTGATCTTTGCCGGCAAGGCCCATCCCAATGACAAGCCTGGGCAGGAGTTGATCCGTAAAATTCACGAATACTCTCAGCGTCCGGAGTTTATTGGCAAGATCATTCTGATGGAAGGGTATGATATGTCTCTGGCCCGCAAGCTGGTGACAGGTGTCGATGTCTGGCTCAATAATCCGGAATATCCACTGGAAGCAAGTGGCACCTCGGGTGAAAAAGCGGCCATTAATGGCGTCATCAATCTCAGTGTACTGGATGGTTGGTGGGGTGAAGGCTATAACAATGAAAATGGCTGGGCCATCGCACCTCATAACCAGAGTTTTGATCCCGCTTACCGGGATTACCAGGAAGCCAGCGATATGCTGGACATCATTGAACATGAGATTATACCCATGTTCTATAGCCGGGGTTCACATGGCTATTCACGTGACTGGGTGCGGATCTCGAGAGAGTCAATGAAATCCTGTATTCCACGGTTTAATGCCATGCGCATGGTAAATGACTATGTTGAGCAGTTCTATGCACCGGCCCGCGACCAATACCGTGAGTTAGAAAGCGACAACCGGGTTTATGCCACTGAACTGGCAAAATGGAAACAGAAAGTCCGGCAAAATTGGCATACCGTTACTATTGAACGCATGGACGAGGCAACAGCTTCGCTGATTTATGGGGACATATTGCCAATTCAGGTTAAAACCAAACTTGAAGGTCTGGATCCAGAGGATGTTATCGTTGAATGCCTGATTGGTGTTGAAGACAGCCAGGGTGAATTTGTGATAGAAGAACGTCACCATCTGCAACACGCTCAGCAGGAAGGCAGCATGCATACGTTTAAGCTCGGCCTTGAGCCTTCCGAATGCGGCTTGAAAACTTACCAAATCCGCATCTATCCTTACAATAAGTACCTGAGCCATCCGCTGGAGATGGGGTATATGCTATGGGTTTGACCGACCTGTCAGAAAGGCGATAAATGACCCGCCTTGTATAACCAGTTCAGCTAGCTATGAGGCTGGGGAACCCTGCCGTACAGGCTATTCAAATGACGCAGGCGTTCAACAAGATCCGCTGGCAGTTGCGACCACTTAAATCCCCACTGCCAGTTACCCTCGCTGGTTCCGGGAATATTCATTCGGTGCCGACTGTCCAGGGCAAGTAGATCCTGCATAGGCAGGACAGCCAAACGAGCTACACTGGCTAGCGCAGCCTGGATTAGCGGCCAGGGCATGTCATCTCCAGCACGGCAACCGAGATAATCATCCGCGATCTCGCGCACAGTGGAGTCACAGTTCTTATACCAACCAAGCGTAGTATCATTATCGTGGGTTCCGGTATAGATCACGCTATTAGGAACACAATTGTGAGGCAGGTATGGATTTTCCGATCCGGAACCAAAAGCAAATTGCAGGATTTTCATTCCCGGCAATTCAAATTGATCGCGCAGGGCCTCAACTTCGGGTGTAATGATACCCAGGTCCTCGGCCACCAAGGGCAATTCATGAAACTCATCATACAAGCGCTGCAATAACTCGGCGCCGGGGGCCTTGACCCAGTGTCCACCCACGGCGGTTTTCGCCTCGGCTGACACTTCCCAATAAGCCTCAAAGCCACGAAAATGATCAATCCGTATCAGGTCAAACAACTCTAACTGGCTTCGCATGCGCTCCACCCACCAGCTAAACCTGTCGGCCTGCATCTGATTCCAGTCATAGTGGGGATTTCCCCAGAGTTGCCCGGTGGCGGAAAAATAATCGGGTGGTACCCCGGCCACAACCAAACTTCGCCCTGAGTCATCCAGTTGGAAATTCTGCCGTTCGGCCCAGACATCGGCGCTATCATGCGCGACAAAAATCGGCATGTCGCCAAACAAAAACACTCCGTGTTGATGTGCATAACTGCGTAATTCCAGCCATTGATAAAAAAAGACATACTGAATAAAACGTTCTTCTTCAAGCGCATCGACATGTTTAGAGCCAAAGTCTGCCAGACTCTGTTCATCCCGATCCCGGAGTTTCTTTGGCCATGCCAACCAGCCGTTGGATCCTTGCTGGGCACGAATGACTTGAAACAAAACATAATCTTCCAACCAGCCACTCCTGGCCTGTTTAAATGCTTCAAATGTCTGCTGTACCTGAGGGTCGGCTTGTGTCTGAAAACCCTTAAACGCCCTGGCAAGACATTCGCGGCGGGCTTTTGCGGTTAACTTCGCGGGTACAGACTCTGCGGCCAGCCAGTGACGATCCACCAGCCAGTCAAGACAGATGAGTTGTGGGTTGCCGGCATGAACGGACAAGCATTGATAAGGGGAACCATCAGGATGGGTTGGTCCCAGCGGTAGCAACTGCCAGACCGTAATCCCGCTGGCAGCCAGGAACTCGATAAAGCGATAGGCATCATGCCCCAGATCTGCGCTTGGCAGGGATGTTGGATGCAGTAATACCCCAGCCCGGCGTGTTGCAAGAACCGGATTGTGTCGCTGTGGATGTCCCATGTTATTACTGCTTTTTGCCGGTACGCATAACGCCACCCATGGCCGGCGCACCGGTACCATGAGTAAAGGATTCAGACAAATAACTCGGAGGCTCACTTCCCAGGATCTGATACAAATTAGAGAGCTGTAGCCGGTAAAGGTGATCGAAATCTGTAACCGATTCCGACGGATTATAGTCTCCAAACCACCAGAACCAGTCTGAACCCTCGCAGATCGCCATTTGCATTTCAGCCCGTTGACGATGCTCATCATCCAGTTTGCCGGATGCAATCACAGCATCAAAGGTATGCTTGGCATCACCTAACATGTCCCAACCGCGGTTTTTGTCAGCCTCACCTATCCAGGTCGAGAAAGTGCCATAAACCCAACTCCCCGCAACCAGTTGTGGTAAATCCGTCACGGCACAGGGATTTTTCAGACTTTCGGTATAGGTGGTAAGCTCTATACCGGGATGTGCCACCAGCTCTCGATAAAGCGCCTGTAAAAAATGAAAGCCGTTTTCCGGATAGTATTCCCAGGCATTTTCACCATCAAGAATGATGGAAACTACCCGGTTGGGCTCGTTTTTACACTCGCTAACAATGGTTTCAAGGTGAGTGATGAGGTTAGCAACCGCATCATCCGCATGCCATTCCGAATAGGTAAAACCGATCAGATCTGACAGCCCATCATCCCGAAAAAACATAACCGGCTGTGTACCGGTCAAGCGATACGGTTTATGAATACAAGACTCATGATTCTCGGAGATTGTTTGCGTGGCTGCTGCAAGGCTGTTACGTAATACACTTTCACCACTTGCCAACCAGTGGAAGCCATATTCACCCAACAGGCGCACAGTTGCCTCGCTCACGCTACCTTCAGATGGCCAACAACCATGGGGTCGGATCCCAAAGTAATGCTCGAACGACTTGATACCCTGCTCGATATGCCAACGCACCCGTTCTTCTCCTCCCGGATATTCAGGCAAGTGTGGCAAGGGTGCATCCGGCAGGGACTCGTGGGTACTTTTCAGATCCAGTAGTAACGGCATGATGGGGTGTGCGTAGGGTGTCATGGATAATTCCACCTGCCCTCTTTCGGCGAGAGCCCGATAACGGGGAATTACACCAGCCAGCAACTCGGCCATAATCGTCAGCATTTCACGCCGATCATGCGGGCTGAACATTTCCTGCTTGTCTTGCAAGCGTTTTACCCGCACATCGCTGCGTCGAACCGTTTCACCCAACCACGCCAGGTGATACCACATCAGCAGGTCAATCAGGAACTGATCCGAGACATACATTAAAGACTCGGGGTTCTTCAGTAACCAGCGGGCGTAATCCGCCAGGCGGGCGTATGCAGGAAAACGCTTAATCAAACGTTCTTCATTTGCACGCAAACAAGATTTTAACAATCCCAGCCGTTGTTCTGCTGAGGATGGCAATACTGGCTCAGCCAGGGACGCCAGCAGAGGATCCGTAATGGCTGTGCTGTTGTGTAAATATTCATTGAGTTGCCGGGCATAGTCATCGATTTGCTCAAGCAGCGTCGGGGCAAAATTTACTACCGCACGTGCCTCCGGAATAGCTTCCAGGTGCGCCACCATATCGACGTAATCTTTGGTTGCATGCAGATAGGTCCAGGGCAGATGATAGACATTGTTGCGCCGGTCCCGATACTCGGGCTGGTGCATATGCCAATAGAGAATGACTTTGAGGCGCGGCTTAACGGGCATGATGTAGCTGTTGCCCCAGCATTTCCGGTACTACCAGGGCGATACCACCAGGCGTAACATGAAACCGTTTAGCATCTTCTTCCGGATCTTCACCAATTACTGTCCCTTCAGGAATCTGGCAACCTTTATCGATCACTACACGCTTGATACGACAATGCCGCCCGATGTCAACTTCAGGCAAGATCACAGCATCTTCCAAAGTTGTAAATGAATTAACCTTTACATTGGAGAACAACAAGGAGTGCCGCACCTGGGCACCGGATATAATACATCCACCGGAAACCATGGAATCCACTGCTGTGCCACGACGCTCTTCATCGTCAAAGATAAATTTTGCTGGTGGAAGTTGCTCCTGATAAGTCCAGATCGGCCACTTATTGTCATACAAATTCAACTCTGGCGTTACTCCGATCAATTCCAGGTTAGCTTCCCAAAATGCATCCACAGTTCCCACATCGCGCCAGTAGGCCTGCTCATTGGTCTCAGAATCGAGAAAATCATGCGCATAGACACGATACTTATTTATAACAGCAGGGATTATGTCCTTGCCGAAATCGTGACTCGAATTTGGCGAGTCGGCATCTTTAATTAATTGCTCAAACAGGAAGTCCTTGTTGAATACATAGATTCCCATCGAGCAGAGTGCTGCGCCAGGTCGCCCAATTTTCGCTTTTGGCTGTGATGGTTTTTCCTGAAACTCCAGCACACGGTCTTCACTATCTACTTCCATGACCCCAAAAGCATGCGCTTGTTCTATGGGCACTTCGATACAGCCTACCGTGACATCAGCCTGTTTTTCAACATGCGCGGCCAACATCGCACCATAATCCATCTTGTAAATATGATCACCTGCCAGTATCAAAACATATTCAGGTCCATGATTACGAATGATATCAAGGTTTTGATAAATGGCATCGGCAGTCCCTGCATACCACGACGTTTCAATCCGCTGTTGCGCAGGCAATAATTCAACGAACTCCCCGAACTCACCGCGCAAGTGCCCCCAGCCTCTTTGAATATGCGTAATCAGGGAATGTGCCTTGTATTGAGTCAGCACCCCGATACGCCGAATCCCTGAATTGATACAGTTGGATAATGGAAAGTCGATAATGCGAAACTTGCCACCAAATGCCACTGCCGGCTTGGCACGCCATCTAGTAAGGTCCTTGAGACGGGAGCCCCGGCCACCGGCCATAATCAGGGCCAGGGTATCGCGGGTAAGACGACTGACAAAACGCGGTGAATCTTGAGGGCTCATCTCTGTAACCTGGTTAAGTTATACATCTAGAGTTAATTATAACGCAGCAAGAAATACGCCAGCATTATAACTGCCCCGGGTAAATATCATACGGAAGAAAGTGTGAAAGCCCGGGGCATAAATCATTACATGAATGCACTGCCTCTGATCCATTCTAGTTTCCCCTGCACCCAATTTGTGCAACATAAAAGCTCATTCAGATATTTTCAAGTCAAACTTGATCAATATCACGCAGATCTGACATTTGGATGAAGGGCAATACTCCCCCTCCATATGTTATTAAGCGTTAAACTATGTCAACATATTGGATGGACAGTATACTTCTTGCTTGGATTGTTAACAATCCAGCGCTAATCAGTAACAAAGCAAATGACACACATCAATAAAGCATTACAACATATTCTGGATGCCCGCCACCATGATCCATTTGAAGTGCTGGGCCACCATACCGTTGGTAAGGAACAGACCATCCGGGTTTTCCGTCCTCATTGCCGTGAAATGCGCCTGGGCGAGAACGGACCTGAGTTCCAACGTATCGGTGACACCGATTTGTTCGAATGGACAGGTACAGATGAGAAACTGCCTCGTAATTATCGTTTGCACTGGATTGACAGTGCCGGTCATGACCACAGCGCATATGATCCCTATAATTTTGGCCCACAGATCCCCGATTATGATCTGTACCTGTTCGGTGAAGGGCGCCATTGGCATATCCACCGGGTCCTCGGTGCCAATGCCCATGAGGTCGATGGGATTCAGGGCATACTTTTTGGCGTCTGGGCCCCGAATGCCGAACGTATAAGCATCATTGGTGATTTCAATAGCTGGGATGGACGCGTTCACCCCATGCGCAACCGGGGTGGTAGTGGGGTTTGGGAATTGTTCATCCCGGAATTACCCGCCGGGAGCCTGTATAAGTTTGAGATCCGCAATCGGGAAACGGGTGCCATTATAGAAAAAGCCGACCCCTATGGTAAGGAATTTGAGAATCGACCCAAAACAGCGGCTGTAGTGCATTCAAATGAAATATATGAATGGCAGGATGCTGACTGGTTAAAGCAACGCCGCGAAAAAAACTGGTTACACACCCCGAGTACAACATATGAAGTGCATTTGGGTTCCTGGCAGCGGGATGATTCCGGGCACTTCCTGAACTATCGGGAGCTCGCCCACCGTCTGGTGGAATATGCCGTACACATGGGCTTTAGCTGCCTCGAGTTACTACCCATTACTGAACATCCACTGGATGCCTCCTGGGGCTATCAGACCACGGGTTATTTTGCGCCCACCAGCCGATTTGGCAGTCCGGATGATTTCCGTTATTTCGTGGATCATTGTCACCGCCATAACATCGGCGTATTGCTCGACTGGGTTCCGGCTCACTTTCCGCGAGATGAACATGGATTAGCACGCTTCGATGGCACGACCCTGTATGAACATGAAGACCCGCGTCGAGGCGAGCACCGTGACTGGGGTACGCTGATTTATAACTTCGGCCGTAGCGAGGTGAAAAACTTTCTTCTCGCCAGTGCCCTGTTCTGGCTGGAAGAATTCCATCTCGATGGGCTGCGGGTAGATGCCGTCGCCTCCATGCTATACCTCGACTACTCCCGCGATCCCCATGACTGGCTACCCAATATACACGGCGGCAACGAAAACCTGGAAGCCATCGAGTTCATGCGCGAATTGAACACGGTCACCCATGCCGAGCATCCGGGTACCGTGGTCATCGCCGAGGAATCCACCGCCTGGCCGCAAGTTACCCGCCCGGTGAATCTGGGTGGCCTGGGCTTTTCCATGAAATGGAACATGGGCTGGATGCACGACATGCTGCAATACATGAGCCAGGACCCCGTCCACCGCCGTTATCACCATGATCAGCTCACCTTTGGCCTGCTTTACCTGTTTAGCGAAAACTTTGTATTGCCTTTTTCCCATGACGAGGTCGTGCATGGTAAGGGCTCCATGCTGAGCAAGATGCCGGGAGACGAATGGCAACGTTTCGCCAACCTGCGCCTGCTATACACATGCATGTATACCTATCCCGGTAAAAAATTGTTGTTCATGGGCTGCGAGTTCGGTCAGGGGACGGAATGGAATTTTGATCGGGCATTAGACTGGTATGTGCTTGACTACCCCCTGCATCAAGGTCTGCTGAACCTGGTGCGGGACTTGAACCACATATACCGCGATACGCCTGCGCTACATCGGTTCGAATTTGAATCCCAGGGTTTTGAGTGGATCGACTGCCATGATTCCGACCAATCCATATTGAGCTACCTGCGCAGAGCCGGTGACGAAATCTGTGTCGTCATACTGAATTTCACCCCGGTTCCCCGCTACGACTATCGCATCGGGGTGCCAGATGCCGGCGCCTATATGGAAGGACTGAATTCTGATTCCGATTATTACAGTGGCAGTAACCTGGGCAACGGGGGCCACCTGATAGCGGAGGAAATTCCCTGGATGGGTCGACCCTATTCCATACGTCTGACTGTACCTCCCCTGGCCGGGTTGGTATTAAGACCGGTCCCTCCTGCCGATTAATGCTAAGCTTCTCTCTGATTACTTTATAGCGACCATAATAAATAACTGCCCGGTAAGGGATATAAACCGAGCTTCTGACTTATGTCCGAACCGACATCCTATCGAATATTGTTCGCCGCCAGCGAAGCCTATCCTCTGATAAAAACCGGCGGACTGGCTGACGTAGCCGGGAGTCTGCCGCGTGCCTTGTTGGGGCTAAAACAGGACGTTCGACTCATTCTGCCAGCCTATGCTGATGTCCAGGCACGTGCCGGTCGGTTAAGAACCGTGGCTGAATTCACCCTTCGCCATCATGCAGTGCGTCTGTTGGCCGGAAACTTACCCGGCACCCGAGTCCCCGTTTGGCTGGTCGACTGCCCGGAGCTGTATGATCGCCCTGGCAACCCTTATCTCGAACCCGGGGGTAACCCCTGGCCCGACAATGCCTTACGCTACACAATCTTCGCGGAAGCGGTGGCCCAGGTGGCTGGCGATTTGCTTGGACTCGACTGGCAACCCGACGTGGTCCACTGTAATGATTGGCAGACCGGCCTGATCCCTGCCCTGCTGACTCGCCAGGTATCACGGCCCGCAACCGTATTTACGATTCACAATCTGGCTTACCAGGGCACGTTTCCCTACCAGACCTTTCAGGACCTCGGTCTGTCCCCGGACCTCTGGCACCCCGATGCATTGGAATATCATGGCCAGTTATCTTTTATTAAAGGCGGCCTGGTCTTTGCTGACCGGATCAGTACGGTTAGCCCGTCCTATGCGCGTGAGATCCAGACCCCCGAGTTTGGTTCTGGCCTGGACGGTCTGTTGCGTCATCGTCACGCCGCACTCAGCGGCATACTCAACGGTATCGACACCAAGGAATGGAATCCCGGTACCGACTCTTTCCTGGCTGAAACCTATAACCGTCGCAGCCTCACTGACAAGGCTGTTAATAAATCGGCCTTGCAACAAAATCTCGGCTTACACGTTGATGCTGATACCCTGTTAATCGGCTTTGTCGGCCGACTGGTTGAGCAAAAAGGTGTGGATATCCTGCTGGATGGTATGAAAAAGATATTATCGCTACCGGTACAACTTGCCATGCTGGGCAGCGGTGAGGCCCAATTTGAAGCCGCCTTGTTAAAGACTGCCAAGCAGCATGCGGGGCGTGTTGCCGTCAAAATTGGCTACAGCGAGAGTCTGGCACATCAGATCGAGGCGGGCGCCGATGTTTTTCTCATGCCGTCCCGGTTTGAACCCTGTGGCCTCAATCAATTGTACAGCATGCGCTATGGCACCCCCCCTGTAGTACGCAGCGTGGGCGGGCTGGCTGATACCGTTATTGACGCAACTGAAGCTAATTTGTCAGCCAAAACCGCCACCGGTTTTGCCTTTAGCGGGGAGCAAGGTAACGATCTCTATAAGACTTTAGCTCGTGCTTCTCGTCTCTACCAGGACAAGGCCAGGTGGAAGTCCGTCCAGTTGACCGGCATGGGCACTGACTTCTCCTGGCAAAATAGTGCCCAGGAATATCTGAAGCTTTATAGCGCGGCTATAAAGGATAATCCCGTGGCCTGAAAATCAGGAGCAAAGACCTTTCTTATCCGCCGCGAGACAATCATTGCGCCAGAGGCAGCCGTGCTGTTCACACCCACTGCTTACGGTAGTCGCAAAACAGACCGTGTTACCTTCACTCTCCTGAATCGTCCTCACCAGCATCAGCTTGCTCATCTTACCCGGCTTGATACCATTATCTCGCGCAATATGCCGAATTTCCTGCATGACCATACGTGTCCCTCATTGAGTTTGTTGAATACCATAACCTTGGTTAGCAAACGCCAAGCCAGTCTGCCTCGCCCCATTTCAAGCATTTGATTTATATACAGAAATAACAAGTAAACGAATTTCTGGAAGTCAACACCAGCTAAAATTCCGGCTATCTTTGCACCAAATCAGCACAGCCAGTTCAGTCTGATGTTCGATTATCAGGCACAACGCCCTGCATAACCTGGGTTTCATCTATGGGCAGCGTTATATGCCATCAATATGAAACGTTGATGACACTCAATGTAATTATGAGAAATAATTTAACTTAATTCTGCGGAATTTGTCAGGATTCAGGTAGTTACCATCTCTGAGGCGACCTGCACAGCACCCAGTAAACCGCTGCGGGTATTCAACACCACCCTGACCGGCATTGAATGCAGCAATTCGCTCATTGGCGGTTTATCAGAAAACACCTCGATAAAACGACCCCGTTTCAAAAGTGACAGAATCTTCGGAGCGATGCCGCCAGCGATAAACACGCCGCCAGTAGCCAGACTGGTCAATGCCAGGTTGCCAGCCTGGGCACCATAAATCTCAACGAACAAATCCAGAGTCTTTACCGCCATGGGATCCCGCCCAATCAAGGCAGTGCTACTGATCGAAGCAGCAGTGCGCCGGACCGAGTCGGGGTTAATACCATTTTGGGTGCAAATGAATTCATAAATACGTTCCAGACCAGGACCCGACAACAACATTTCCACACTGACTCGAGCACTCTGCTGCTGCAGATAATCCAGTAAGGCTTGCTGCTCTGCCGTACGTGGTGCGAAGTCGACGTGTCCACCTTCCCCAGGAAGAACCTGCCAACGTTCACCACAGCGCGTCACAATGGCAACACCGAGTCCGGTACCCGCACCAATCAGGGCTCGGGTACCCACATTATCGGGTGATCCCGCCTGGAGTTCATAGAAATCATCCGGCGACAATATGGCCAAAGCATAGCCTATCGCTTCAAAATCATTAATGATCCGTACCTGGGGGATAGTGAAATCTTCACTTATCAGACTTTCGTGCACTTCCCAGGGCAAATTGGTAACCCGCGCAGTACCATCTCGAACGGGACCCGCCACGGCCAAACAGGCCGATTGCAGATCAACCGGGGAATTCGCCTTTATAAAATTATCCAGTATCGAATTCAGATCGGGGTAGTCCTGACTGGAATAATCCTTCTCATCGAGGGTTTCAGCCCCATGAACCAGGCGGAGACGGGTTGATGTTCCCCCGATGTCAGCTGCCAGAATTGGCATAGTCCTTTACCTGTTAAGATGAATAATGCGGTTTACACAATCCAATTGTGCGGCAGAGCAATGACAGCGACAAGTCAATATGAAAAAAATCACTGGTGATTGGCAAACCATGTTTGATCATCCTTGAATCATTCCGTTTACTAATGTTCACGTGTGGCGTGAAATTCGATCTCTGGCCAGCGTTCCAGGGTCAGTTCCAGGTTCACCCGGGTCGGCGCAATGTATGTAAGGCTGCCAGCTGAATCCAGCGCCAGATTATCACTCGCCTTCTTGCGAAATTCATCCAGCTTGCGTTCGTTATCACTGGTCACCCAGCGTGCCGTCTGCACATTGACGTTTTCAAATCCACAATCGACACCGTATTCATTTTTAAGGCGAAACGCCACCACGTCAAACTGCAGCACCCCGACTGCCCCAACGATCAGATCATTATTATTGAGTGGTTTGAAAACCTGGGAAGCACCTTCTTCACTCAGTTGATCCAGTCCTTTTTGCAGCGCCTTCATTTTCATCGGATCCTTGAGCCGTACCCGGCGAAACAATTCCGGGGCAAAATTGGGGATACCGGAAAACTTGAGTGCCTCTCCCTGGGTAAATGTATCACCAATCTGAATCGTGCCATGATTGTGCAAACCGATAATGTCACCAGGATACGCATTTTCCACATGTTCCCGCTCGCTGGCCATAAAGGTGATGGCATTAGCCAC
>CBDUOW010000010.1:0-19198 GCA_965368945.1 uncultured Gammaproteobacteria bacterium | reverse complement strand
TTGTGTGGCGGCTGTCGCATGTTGCCCAGTAAAACGTCCAAAAAATAATTCTCGTTCAGGCAAGCAGAGGTAATGTTGCCAGCATGAGGCCTATTCGTTTTTCGTTCCTGTCATTGGCAATTTCACAAAATCCTGGCCAATAGCTACAGGCAGATCCGAACTGTTAATTTCATATATATTGATCTGCCCGGTTGGCGCCCCACAAAGGGCAATTCCCTCTCTTCCATCAAATCCTTTTCGCCTGGAAATAACTTTTACACCAGCTGAAATTAAATCCTGTTCCATCGTAACCAACTGAATCCCCTGATCTGTGTCACATTGCTTTGTGCCATCTTGCTTATAAACATATACTGAAGAAACATGTTGGTTGGCGTCGGCATATAGCGCGGACGGATAACCAACAAATATAAAACAGATCGCCAACAACAAAGTAGAGCGCTTCATCAATAGTCGCATTTGATTGCATCTGTTATGAATATAAGCTTTGCAGACATATCAACCTGGTTAAAATACTTTACCGAACCGGGGGTAGCAGGAAAACTTGATTAACATGCCATCCTTCAATAACGCCCCATGCCACTCATAAAGGTACCCAAAATACCTGTTAACACCGCACCGAGAATCGACAGGATGATGAAAGCCGGGATTGATGCTATTACCCATTTAACCATAAAAATCACCATCGACATGAATGGCATATTGATGTCTGTAACAACTACACGCTTCTCGATTTCGTTATTCATCGCAGTCTCCTGATACTGTATTCAGATATTTACTTATCAATTACTAAATATTACATCCAGATTGCCAGCACGCACGCCATCACACCGATCAGTATTGATATGAAACTGATAACTCTGTTATTCCTAACAGCCAGGGCCAGGTTTCGATTATTCAATGCCAGATCCTCAATAACCTGCGCCTGCTTTTCTATTAATTGACCAATCTCACTCAACTTCTCTGAGTCAGGCATGGTAGGGTTATTCTTTTTGTCTTTAATTGCACGAATAATATCTGTAGCTGCAGAGATCAATCCTGGTGCCGCAGTTAATACTGTTACTAAGGGAAAAGCCATTATTCCTCCTCATCTTATCAATCTACCAACAATGTTTTTTGAACAAGCGCCCGCATTTTTACAAATTCTTTTGTATTGCTATTGTCTTCATCGGGCGCATCTTGAAGAATCATGACCCTCGTTTCCCCTTTTTTATTAAAGAAAAATATTTGCTGCTCTAACTTAATGTCACCCATATTTATTAACAAACGTTGTCCAGTTACACTTTTGCCATCATAGTTCAGTTTGGTCTTGGTCGATTTCGTTTTGGCTTTCATTTTCCTGTACTCTTCCTTGAATGAATCAAGAATCTCGGAATTTTCTACTTTTACTTTATAGTTTTGGATGATTATTACCGTATTATTGCCGTCCAGCGACCAATGATCTACCTCAGGAGAAAGCTCTTCATATGAAAAATGTCTTTTAGAATCAAAGTCAAAACTCAAGCCTGCTTTATTGAAATTCCGGGTTGGACTTATCTCAATTCGAACTTCATGAGGCTTACCGGAAACAACGATTTTATGATTAGTATTCATTGATACTTCATGGATCACATCATCAATTTTGAGTATAAATTTCTGGGTGGGTTCCTTCTCACTACTCTCTCTAGCTGCCAAACCAATGGCTGGAAGACTAATCAAAAGAAAAAAGACCGACAAATAATGTTTCATGATAACCCCCGTGTTTTAATTGGTAGATAGTAATAATTCTGAAAACACGAAACCGTCCCTGTGGACAATTTCTCCGCCAGATACACCGATTGATTCTCTAAACATTGGTCCCTCGAAAGCAAAACTATGAAATTCTCCGTTTTCACCACAGGGGTCAACTTTCTCGGGAATATCAGCAAGAAATGATAAATCGTACTCCCGACCCACGAACTTGTCGGGCAGACTTTTCGGATCAATACACGTAATAATAGCCCTTAAACCACTTTTAACCATTTCTCTGGATAGTTCCTCAGTGGGCATTCCCCAAAGCGGAAATAACGGAGTAATTCCCGTACCTTTAAGATTATTTTCTCGATATTGCCGCACGTCCTCAAGATACAGATCACCAAACGCGCAACATTCAATTTTGTTCGCTATAGCCCGATCAATAAATATCGACATCCGCATCTCGTATTCATCATTACTACAGGGGTAAGGGATATCTATTATATCCAGTGGAAGATCGACTCGTTCTGCCTGTAACTCCAGAAGCTCCCGCCTGACACCGTGCATGGCGACACGGTCGAATTTCTGGTTAACCGTGCAGAACAAACCAACCACATCAATTTCAGGATCTTGTTGAAGTCTATGAAGCGCCCAGGCACTGTCTTTGCCACTACTCCAGGATAGCAGGGTCCTTTTTTTCATTCATTCTCCTTATCACCGAATCCATTCGAGGTTGCAAATTACCCGCCTTCCCCTCATAAGTCTGCCACATAATAGATGGCCATTGCTGATTTAACAGTACTTGTCTCCGACCCCATGTACAACCTACTTTCGTAAGAGCTCACTACGGATAAAGTCAGACCAGATTTCATTTGGATTCCAGATCTTATACACATCATTTACAGCATCAGAATAGTCCCACCCCTCTTTTATCACTCGATAAAGTGCAACAAATGATGAAACACGCATATTTGCGGCACAATGAACAAAAAGCTTCTTATTTTTATATTTTTCCATTACATCGAAAAACTTATCCAGATCGTCCGAAGTTGGGCTTTGCCAGATTACCGGTATATGGATATATTCCATTCCTAATTTAGTTACAGATCCTTCTTCATCAGCTAATGAATAATCAGCATCTGATAACGCCAGGTTGATAACAACCTCAAATCCCGCTTTCGAGATATACTCTAGTTCTTCCTCCAATGGCTGGCCGGAAGTTGCCAATTTCGCTGACAAACTCAGAAAATTATATATGGTGTTTAATTTATCCATACCATTACCAAGTGGTATCAAACCGGCTCCAGGTCTTATTCATGATAACAATCCCTGTACATTTACCACCGCTTCCTGTTTATAATTAAATCAAGTCTGCAGCACTGATTCCAAGCGGCGGAATTAATAAATTTTATTGCTATTCAGAAAAAGCATAGTCAACAATGAATGATATTACATGTAACCATTGTGGCAAGTCGTTTGAAGCGCAGCAACACTACTGCCCCTACTGCCTTACGCCAACACCTGCGCAGCAAAATGCCAATTTCGCTGCGTCCAAAAGAAAAATCCTGCTGATTTTTATTACGCTCGTTATTTTCTGCGTTATCATGATTTTGTGGTTACCGCGTAATTAGTACGATTAAACTTTTCGAACGTTTCCGATTTATCATATTAATTCGTTCGGCGGGAAAACCCGCAGGAAAATGCAAAACTGGCATAGGACATCACAGGTAACACTACAGCCAGTAACGGTAACAACAGGATCGAGCTCACAATACTCACCCTCAGCAACAGGCCCCAGGCAAGACTGACAGCCGGCATCGAGCGGAACACTTCCCAGCCTCTAAGTAATGATTGATTGACATCAGTCAGGGAAAGTTTGCGGGTAGTGGGGGTTGGCGCAACACTCAAAACAAACCTACCTACACGGCTGGTTATTAGAGAATATGTCTATACCTCTTTATACCTGAGAAAAATTCATCAAAGACGATTTTCAGGAGGGTTTTAACTATTGTGCGCTTTTTGGAGCAGCAGGATATGCCGGGGCGGTCCGTTGATGTTCTTCCTTCGGCATAACTGAAATCGATGAGGGGTAGAAAAAAGCAGGCGAAAATAAATTGGGGCCAGAGCGCCGTTGCTTCTTTTATAAATGAAACAGGTGCCCTGACCCCGCATATCGAGTCGGGATTGTGGAATCCTTAACGGCGTCCACCTCCACCACCGCCAGATCCACGGCCACTACCGTAACCACTGCTACTCCCACCGCTACCGGAGCCATACTGACCGCCGCCAGTGGATGACTGACCATAACTATTCTGGCTAGCTGTACCGGTACCATCACGGTGACGAATGCGTTCCCGCTTCATCTCTCCCTGGCCAGTATCATTGTCGGCACCATACATGTTCCGGGTTTTGTCTTGAGATATTTGTTCGCTGTTTTCGACCGCCGCAAACTGTCGGTACTGGGTACCCTGCTGCGCATAAACGCGAGTCTGCTCCATTAATCGCAATGCTTCCGATTGGGGCTCGGTATTTCCGCCATCCACCGCCAGAGCAGCCACGGATGGTAATAAAAGGGCAGTGAAGATTCCTGTAGATATCGCTGTTTTCCTGAACATAATCAAACTCCAGTTGTATCAGTTACTTAAGTAGTAAATCCCTCGGTGGCGCCGTGATAAGGCGTAATACACCACTGTATAACTTAACGCGCCAGAACAGCTTTGGTTGACACAGGAACAAAGCATCGGGAGTGCCGTTGGAGAAACAGGTGACGCGCCTGGAATCTGATGAAGTGGCGTCACCTGGAGAAATGTCTGGTAGAGAAAGACCCCGGTTTGTTCCGGGAATACTTATTCGGCCTGCGTTGTTGCTGTCAGGGAATCACCCAGATAGTTCCTGGCATAATCAATGGCGGAATTCACCTCTGCCCTGGTCAGTTCTGACGCATCGTGTCGCAAGCTACTTATATAGATGTACTTTTGCTTGATATTGCGCTTTACGAGATCGATGGCCTTGTCCTGTTGCCCTGACTCAAGGTTTTCCAGCACATTCACATCCTGCGTCAACTGGCCTGCCGCTGCGCGTGCCGCAATGTCCGCCGTATGTTTCCCCAGATAGTTGGAAACCCCGATAAACGCGATAACACTACCCAGCAAAAAACCGGCCAGCGTACTAAAAAACACGGTAATGATTGTTTTATTTTTTGAGGTCATGACGTTAGTATTCTCTTAAGAGTCGCTTAAAATTGTTTATAGCATATCAAGTATTTTACGCCTTGATTTACTGGCCAGAACCATTAGCGCCATCTTATAGAAGCAGCAATAACTTGATATAACACTTAATTTAAGTATAGCTATAAAACGAATTCAGACCCCTGGTCTCCCGGGGATGTGGACATCTGAAAAAAGAGTAATTGTAGGTTACACTGTATACTCATAACGGCTGAGCCAGTCGTTGTGATCCACTTCATGCTGTGCTGATACATACTAATAACGATGCGGAGGAATGGAGATGAACATACCACTAACACGGTGGCTTACGGCCATTTGCGTTTCAACCCTGATCAGCGTTACACCACAGGTCCAGGCCGAGGGTGACTACCTGATGGCTACCGCCAGTACAGGCGGCACCTACTACCCTGTCGGGGTGGCTTTATCGACACTGATAAAGGTCAAGTTACAACCCAAGCACAAAATCAACATGTCGGCGATCAATTCCGCCGGTTCCGCGGAAAACATCAAGCTGCTGCGTGATAACGAAACGCAATTCGCGATCCTGCAGGGGCTGTTCGGTTCCTATGCCTGGAATGGCACCGGTCCCGTTGAAAAAGATGGCCCCCAGAAAGACCTGCGTGCCGTTTCCATGCTGTGGCAGAACGTCGAGCATTTCGTCATTGACTCGGAATTCGTCAAGAGCGGCACAGTCGATGATCTGCAGCCTCTCAAGGGTAAATCCGCCGCATTTGGCAAAAAGAACTCCGGTACCATTGGTTCCAATCGTAAAATCCTTTCCAACCTTGGCTTCAATCTCGATAAGGATTTCAGTCTCTTCTACGGCGGTTATGGCCCTTCTGCCAGTGCCCTGCAGGACGGCAAGGTGGATATCATCAACACCCCAGCCGGTGTGCCGGTCGGTGCCCTGACCAAATTGTTTGCGGCACGGGGGAACGACGTTACCTTGCTGAACTTTACCCCGGCACAGGCAAAGCAGGCCGATGGCGGACTCAATCTATGGACGCCCTATCTGATTCCTGCGGGCACCTACCCGGGCCAGACCAAGGACGTCAACACCATCGCCCAACCTAACTTTCTCGCCGTGCGCTCGGATATCTCCGAGGATGATGTGTATATGATCACCAAGACCATCTACGAGAACCTGGGATTCCTGCAGGCGATCCACAAGGCCACCAACGCCATGGCATTGGAGAAAGCCATTGCGGGATTGCCGATGCCATTGCATCCCGGCGCCGCGCGCTATTTCAAGGAAGCCGGTCTTTCGATCCCGGCGGAGTTAATCGCTAAGTAATATCACAAACCGGCTGTTGAAAAACAGCCGGTTTTGCGATTGCCGTGTCAGAAGCACAACCACATTCCGCCTCACCCACGCCGGACGCCCAGGCACTGGAAGTCGGGTTACGCAAGCAACCTGCAGTTCGGCGCGCCATTTACTGGATTGGTGCAATCGTCGCTGTCCTCCATCTGGTCATGAACTTTACCAACCTGTTCTCGACCCAATGGCAAGCCACTTTGCATTTCGTCGGTCTGGGTCTGCTGTGCGTGCTCTTATACCCACCGCGCCGATCGGAACACATGGCAGCATCGCGCCTGTGGCTGACAGTGGACATCGTCATCGGTTTGACGGTCAGTGCCGCCGCACTCTGGCTCATCGCCTCGGAAGATGCCATCTATGCACGCGGCGTAAACTTGACGACATGGGAGCAACTGCTCGCCCTGGTAACGATTGTTGGCGCGACTGAATTTACGCGCCGCACCACTGGCTGGATCATTCCCGCGCTGATCGCGATCTCACTGACCTACGTGGTGTGGTGGGGCGACTTGCTGGATAATGTTTTTCGGTTCAGGGGCCTGGGTCAGGAAACCCTGCTGTTTCGCAGTATTTTTGGCGACGACGCCCTGTTCGGCAGTATCGCCTATATCTCGGTCAGTTTTGTCTTCATGTTCATCCTGTTCGGCGCTTTTCTGCTTCGCTCCGGTGCCGGCGACTTCGTCATCGCCATGGCACGCGCCCTGGCCGGTCGCGTCGTCGGAGGCCCGGGTCTGGTGGCCGTCATCGCATCCGGGTTGACGGGAACCATTTCAGGCTCCGCCATCGCCAACACGGTTTCCACCGGTGTCATTACCATCCCGATGATGAAACGGGCCGGGTTTCCCGCCCGTTTCGCGGCAGGGGTGGAATCCGCCGCCAGCACCGGGGGCCAGCTCATGCCCCCTATCATGGGCGCGGGTGCTTTCGTCATGGCCAGCTATACGCAAATCTCCTACACCCACATTGTACTGGTGGCGTTTCTGCCGGCCCTGCTGTATTTCCTCTCCGTCGCCTTTTTTGTACGCATTGAAGCCAAGCGCTTGCATTTCAAGGTCGAGACCACGGAGGAAGTCCCGCGCATGGCAGAGATCATGAAACAGGGTGGCGTGGTGTTTATTCTGCCCATTAGCGTCCTGGTTACCCTCCTCGTCATCGGTTTCACCCCGTCCTATGCGGCCGGTCTTGCCATCCTGAGTGTGATCGGCGCGAGTTGGCTGACACCCCGCAAAATGGGACCGAGGGCCATACTCGATGCGCTGGCGCTGGGCAGTCGTAATATGATTACCACCGGGCTGCTGCTGGTTGCCGTCGGCCTGATCGTCAACGTCATTGCCATGACCGGCATCGGCAATACCCTGTCACTGATGATTCAGCAATGGGCAGGCGGCAATCTGTTGCTGGCACTGTTACTGGTGACCATGGCGTCCCTGGTACTCGGCATGGGCTTGCCCGTAACCGCCGCCTATATCGTGCTCGCCACCTTGTCGGCACCGGCGTTGTATAACCTGATGGCCGACATCAAGGTGATTGAGTTGATCGCCAGCGGCAATACCCTGCCCGAAGCTATGCAGGCCATGGTGATGCTGGCGGCACCTGAGCAGGCTGCCCGCATCGGCCAGGTGATGACCGCGGAAGATGCGCGTTCCGTGCTGGAAAGCCTGCGTGCCATAGATCCGTCTCTGGTCATCAGCCTCTACGAGCAAATGATCGATCCGCTATTAATGACAAGTATCCTTCTCACCGCGCACATGATCATCTTTTGGCTCAGCCAGGACAGTAATGTCACGCCACCCGTGTGCCTGACCGCGTTCGCCGCGGCGGCAATTGCCGGCACACCGCAGCTCAGGACAGGATTTACCGCCTGGAAACTGGCCAAGGGGCTATACATCATCCCCCTGTTGTTTGCCTATACACCTTTTCTATATGGAGACTGGATTGTCGCCACGGAAATCTTTTTCTTCAGCATGGTAGGGCTGTATGTCTTTGCCGCAGCCTTCCAGGGCCACCTCGAAACGGACCACAACCTGCCGATGCGTCTCTTGCTGGCTGCAATCGCTATTATGCTGTTATGGCCCAATGCCACGCTGCTGCATTGGCTCGGCCTGATAGCTTTTGCCATTATCTTTCTCTGGGACTGGCTACGTGCAGGTAAAGCGACGAGAGAGTCGGCTTGAAGAGAATTATTTGTTAACTATCTCTTTTCATATCATAGAGTACGTGAGCACGAGATTCGAAGCGGGTCAAAACGTCACTGGCTGCCTTTACTCGAAACGCCTCCGCCAGTCGATCAAGCACACGGCTTCTCAATGTAACTTTGACATCCAGCATCACCTCGCACCGCTCGCTTTCAACCGGTTGGAATTTCCACGTTATTAGCAGGTTTTGAAACGGCCCGTCGTTGGATCGAATAGTGAGTTGCGATGGCCGCTCCAGTTCGGCAGTAGAAATGAAAGATTGCGATAAAAGGGGCAGGCCCAGTTGTTGCCTGACACGCAAATAATTGTCTGTCTGCTCAATAATCCTTGCCTCCACCCAGCCGGAAAGAAACTCCGGATAACGCTCAATATCCGCAACCATGTCAAACAGTTGTTCACAGCTATAGGCTAAAACTTTTTTAACTGTATGCGTTGGCGCATTGATGTCACCAGGCATTGTTGCGTCCATTTAATGATTGGTGCAAACCTGAACTTTGGTTATAAATAATTGCGAGGGAGGATCATTCTTATCCATTTAACTTTCTCTAATTCATGTCGATAGCAAATTTCTTTAGCAGTTCAAATGGCACGACTTCCAGGGCACGTTTATGGGTTTTTGTTAAAAACACTTTGGGTGCCATATTATCTTCATAGGCTTCTAACCACCTTGCAGCACATAGGCACCAGCTATTTCCAGGCTTCAAACCTTCAAAGCCAAGTTCCGGGGCAGGTGTCGACAAATCATTGCCTTTGAAACGTGAATAATCCAGAAATTCCTTTGACGCTTCTATACAAACCGTATGAGACCCAACGTCCTCCTGGCAAGTATTGCATTTACTGTCTCTAAAAAACCCCGTTTCCGGCTTGTCTCCACACGAATTTAAAGGCTCGTCAAAAACATTGATTGATTCATCCATTTCCATACTACCTTGTGTTCAAATTAATTATGTCAACCCAGGATAATATCACCGGCAGCTGCTAGTGCCTCGATCTCGCTATTGCTATAACCATATTCACTTAAGATTTCACGCGTATGCTCGCCAAGCAAGGGGGCTCCTTGTATGACTTTGGTCGGTGTGTGTGAAAACTTTACCGGCGTGCCTAAGGCCTTGGTTCGGCCAAGACGGCTGTGTTCAACATCCACGACCATTTCACGCGCGAGCACCTGTGGGTCCTTGAGCATATCGCCGATGGACAATACCGGACCTGCGGGAACACCGATGGTCTCGAGGCGAGCGAGCCAATCAGCCGTGCTGCGTTGTTTAAAACTTGTAGACAGGATCTCAACCAATGCCGGCAGATGTTGCATGCGCGCTGCGTTGTCGCCAAAGCGCGAGTCCTGGGCGAGTTCGGGCATGTCGATGACTTCCACCAGGCGCAGCCAGTTGGCCTGATTGGCGGCACCGATATTGATCCAGCCGTCAGCTGTTGGTATCGCTTGATATGGCGCACTCATAGGATGGGCTGAGCCGATAGCACCAGGCGAGACCCCGGTAGCGAGAAAGATGGCGGATACCCAATAGGTATTGATAACGCTGGCCTCCAGCAAGGAGGTATCTACCAGTTGCCCTTCGCCGGTTTTCAAGCGGTGAATATAGGCCGCCAGTATACCCATCGCGGCAAGCATGCCGGCACTGATATCACCTACCGGCACCCCGGCCTTGATCGGCGGTCGCCCTTGCCCTTCGCCGGTCACGCTCATTAACCCTGACATGCCCTGGGCGATCAGATCGAAGCCAGCGCGCTCGGCATAGGGACCGGTGCGACCAAAGCCGGTAATCTGACAGTAGATGAGTCCACGGTTCTGTTGCCGCAAGGTCTCATAACCCAAGCCGAGACGTTCCATGGTGCCAGGACGGTAGTTTTCTATTACCACATCGGCGGTACGCAACATCTTCTGCAGTACGGCCTTGCCACCCTCGGATTTAAGATTAATTGCGGTCCCACGTTTATTGCGATTCAATATCATGAATGCCGCGGATTCACCTTCCACTTCCGGTGGTACCATGCGGCGGGTATCATCGCCGCCCGGGACTTTTTCGACCTTGATAACGTCTGCCCCCATATCCGCCAGTAATTGGCCGCACACCGGGCCCGCCATGATATGTGCCAGTTCAATCACTTTCAGACCCGCTAAAGGGCCAGCACCTGCCTTTGCCATGACTACCGTCCCTTGAATATTGGTTGCGATTTGGCAAGAAACGATTGGTAACCGATCTTGAAATCCTCCGTGTCATAGCAGGCATATGCCACATCAAGTTCCTTTGGCGTGAGCGGACTTGCCTCAATAAGGTGGCGCATGAACTGTTTATGCCAACGCGCCACCAATGGCGCACCGTCGGCAATGCGTCGCGCCGTGGCATAGGCTTCTTGCTCGACTTCATCATCCGGCACCACACGACTGACCAGGCCTTTGTCCCTGGCTTCATCGGCAGGGAACACCCGGCCCTCGAGCAGGATTTCCAACGTCACCGCCTTTCCTACCAATGACAACAGGCCCCGCATTTCATTGTGTCCTATCACCAGCCCCAGTCGGTTGATGGGGATGCCGAAGCGACTGGAAGTGCCGCAGATCCGCATGTCACACAGTGCAGCGATTTCCAAACCCCCGCCGACACAGATGCCCTTGATCAAAGCAACCATGGGATGTCTACACTCGTACAGCGCTGACAAGGCTTCGTGATGGATAACACCGTAAGCCCGGGCCTGTTCAACGTTGGAACGCTCGCTTTCGAATTCGGAAATGTCGTTGCCCGGAGCAAAGGATTTATCACCGGCACCACGCATCACTATACAGCGCAGTGAGTCATCGGCGGACAGTTCGCGCATCGTCTCACCCAGGCGCTGCCACATAGGTTTGGTCAGGGCATTGAGTTTCTCTGGACGGTTAAGCACCACTGTCGCAATATCGTCTTCACGATGTATCAAAATTGTATCTTCTGCCATCAACTGACTCCTGCGCAGGCCTTCGAGCTATCTATAAAAATATTCCACCAATGCCATCGGCACGGCCGGTACATAGGTTACCAGTAATAACATAAATACAAGTATCGCAATAAAATGAATATTCACCTTGCTCACCTCCCAGATATCCGCCTTGGCAATGGAGCAGGAAGTGATCAGCACGCTGGCCACCGGAGGTGTCTGTTGCCCAATGGCGAGATTCAGCGTGACGACCAAACCAAAATGCACGGGATCGATACCGACGGCGAGCGCCAGCGGCATGACTATCGGCACCACCAATATGATCGCCGCCGCCGAATGCAGGAATAGCCCGATAACCAGGAAAAAGACGTTGAGCAGAGCCAGTACCACATAACGGTTGTCGGTCCAGCTACTGATAGTAAGCGCGAGACTCTGCGGCACCTGAGCCTCGGTCAGGTAGACTCCCACCAGGGCGGAAGAAGCAACCAGCAACATCACCACTGCCGTCTGCACACCGCCAGCAATAATGGCCTGTTTCAGATGTGCCCACTTCAGTTCACCGTAAATGAGGCCTATCCCCAGGGCAGCCACCACCGCCAGCCCGGCGCCTTCAGTGGCTGTTACCAGGCCGCCAAAAATGCCTCCCAATATAATAAACGGTAACAAAAATGCCAGCGCCGCATCCTTAAAGGTGCTCCATAAATGCTTGAGATTAAATATCTCTTCGACCGGGTAGTTGTAACGCACCGCGAACCGGTAAGCCATGCCCATCAGCAACAGTCCTCCCAGTACACCAGGCACAATCCCGGCAACGAATAACTGCACCACTGAACTGTCCGACATCACCGCGTATAGAATCATCGGGATGGAGGGAGGAATAATGATCGCGATTGACGCCGAGGATGAAGTAATGGCGGCGGCAAACGGCGCCGGATAGCCTTTCTTCTTCATGGCCGGGATCAGGATCGAACCTAGCGCGGCCACGTCGGCGACCGCGGACCCGGAAATTTCGGCGAAAAACATGGAGGCACCGATATTGACCATTGCCAGTCCACCTTTGATGAAACCAAAAAGGGCCGAGGCAAAGGCAATGAGACGCCGCGAGATGCCGGTCGAGTTCATGATGGCGCCGGCGAGGATAAAAAGCGGGATGGCTAGCAGCGGGAACTTTGTAGCACCCGAGAACATAACAAGGGGCAGGTTCGCCAGCACATCCGGCCCGTCGGCAATCACCATGGCGACGATACCCACTACCCCCAAGGCGATGGCGATCGGTACATCGATCAACACCAGCGCTATCATCGCCAACAACATTATCAGCAAGGCCACTATGACACCCCCTTTCGACTATCGGGGAGTTGCAGCCCTGCTCTCGCTTTGGCGAGCACCTCCGGAAACGTCAATACCTCGGCAATAACAAACAACGCACCACCAATCGGGATAACTGATTGGGTAAGGCTAACGGGCACCTGAGGAAGGCTGACGAGCGTATCGGTGCCGAGAACACCGAGCACCTGAACCCCGCTCCAGGTAAGTGTGATGAAAAATGCGAAAACGAAAAATTCACCTATCAGCAACAGCACTACTTGCAGTCGCGGGCGCAGGGACTCAACCAGGCCGGGGAAACCGATATGCGCCCGCTTAAGTGCCGCCAGGGCGGCGCCGTAATAGGTCACCCAGGCCAGAGTGATCGACGCCACCTCGTCATACCAGCTGAGCGACATGCCGAGTTTGCGGTAAGTGACCCCGAGGATCACCTCCACCGCCAGACTAATCATCAGCAGGATGACAATATATTCCAGCAGGCGCTCGAATCCACTGCGTAAACGCGAAAGCGTCGGCATCTAGGTGTACCGCTCCGGGTAACGCCAAAAGGCGTCACCCTGCCGTTCAGAATATCGGGACAACACGCGCGTTACTACTTGGCAAGCGCGAAAGCCTTGTCGACCAGTTTCTTCCCACCTTTGACTTGCATGCCAAATTGATCGTAGATCGGCTTGCTGGCATCGATAAAGGCTTGCTTGTCGACCTCGTTGATTTGAATGCCGGATGCCTTCATCTTGTCCAGCAGTTCATTGTCGAAATTCGCGGCGGAAGTATAAACAAAGGATTGCGTTTCCTTGGCGGTTTGTTCGAGTATCTTGCGCACGTCTTTAGGCAACTTCTTCCATTTCTTGGTCCCGACAGTCACGTATGCCGGGGTATACACATGTCCGGACATTGACAGGTACTTTTGAACCTCTTGAAACTTCTGGCTATAGATCTGTATCAGCGGGTTTTCCTGACCATCCATCACGCCGGTTTGTAGCGCTGTGAATACCTCAGACAATGACATGGGCGAAGGGTTGGCGCCATAGGCCTTGAACATCTTGACCCGCCATTCACCTTTCGGCGTGCGGAGCTTAACGCCTTTGAGATCATCAGGAACTTTGATAGGTCGCAGGTTGTTGGTGATCTGACGAAAACCGTTTTCCCATACCGCCAGGATTTTTATTCCTTTCGGTTCAACACTTGGCGCCAGTTTTGACCAGAACATCGCCTCTTCGATGCGTTGCATATGGTTGCGATCTTTTACCAGATACGGCATCTCGAAAAGGCCAAAGAGGTCACTTTCTGATGACATGACGGTAGAAGGGAGCGCAAAGTCCACGGTACCGAGCTTGAGTTTCTGCAATAATTCCTTGTCTTTGCCGAGCTGGCTCGAACCATACACGACAACTTTGGCCTTACCCGCAAGTTTGGCATTCGCGCGCTTGGCAAACTCTTCCGCTGAAACCGCAAATAATGAACCGGGGGCACCCACGTGACCAAACTTCAGTTCAATTGTCTCGGCAACAGCAGTGGGTGTGATAACACAACTCAGGAATATCGAAGTCAAACATAATTTAAATAATTTCATGACCATCCTCCTGGAACTATTGGTGATAGTTAAACGGTTATAACTTTTTATTTTTTACTTTTTTCTTTATTGTTTACTTGATGAATGCCACACCTGGCAGTGCGCTTATCGCCCTGGCGGTATTAAGCATACCTATCCAGTACAGCAGCAACCTGCCTCAATATTACGAATGTTTCATGCGATAACTTCTGCAGCCAGATAGTCGAGTGCCGCTGTAATACCGCCCTTTGTATGAGGCACACCCGCGGCCGCCAGACCCATCTCGACACCACTCAGGGCCCCGGCAAGCATGAGCTCGTTAAAATCACCCAAATGGCCAATGCGGAATACCCGGTCCTTCACTTTACCCAGGCCGGTACCGAGCGACATGTTGAAGCGCTGTAGAATCACCTCGCGCAGCTTATCGGCACTATGTCCTTCAGGCATCAATATCGGTGTAAGACCGCTGCTGTATTCCGCCGGGTTAAGACACAATAGTTCCAGACCCCAAGCATGCACAGCGCGCCGTGTTGCCTCTGCCAAACGATCGTGGCGAGCAAATACCTGTTCCAGACCCTCTTCCTCAAGCATATGAATAGCCTCACGCAGACCATAGAGGAGATTGGTAGCAGGTGAATAAGGAAAGAAGCCGGATTGGTTAGCGGCGATTATGTCATGCCAGTTCCAGTACGATTTCGGCATGGTTGCCGATTTGGATACTGTGTGCGCCTTATCGCTGATGGCATTGAAACTTAGGCCGGGTGGCAGCATAAGACCTTTTTGTGATCCCCCGACAGCGACATCCACACCCCATTCGTCGTGGCGGTAATCCATCGATGCCAATGAGGAAATAGTATCCACCATCAGCAGGGCAGGATGGCCCGCCTGGTCCAGAGCCTTGCGCGCCCCGGCAATATCACTGACTACGCCAGTGGAAGTTTCGTTGTGGACGATCGTGACAGCCTTGATTTCGTGCTTGCGGTCTTCTGCAAGCCTGGACTCAACCATTGCCGGATCAACGCCATGACGCCAGTCACCGGGAACGAAGTCAACTTGCAGGCCAAGCCTGGTTGCCACCTGAAACCAGAGCGTCGCGAAATGTCCGGTTTCGAACATCATGACCTTATCGCCGGGGGAAAGTGTATTAACCAAAGCGGCTTCCCATGCACCGGTACCGGATGAGGGGTAGATCACCACGTCACCCGATGTCTTGAAAATGCGCTTAAGGCCATCGAGGATTTCCCCTGTTAGAAGGGCAAAGTCTGGTCCACGGTGATCAATAATCGGTGCATCGATGGCACGCAGAACACGGTCGGGTAAGTTTGTTGGCCCGGGAATTTGCAGAAAATGACGCCCACGTTTGACCGGCATAACTGACTTCCTTCCTGCTGTTTTGCTAACGATACTGAAAGGCGCCGGATGAGTCATTGCGCGCTTCGGAGATTTTGTGCCGACGGAGGACGTTGTTCTTGTTGTTCCTCCACCTTGTATCTATTTTGCACCTATGTTGCATCGATTGTCTACATTCCTACAATGATGATTGTTGTTAGCGGTATTGGCTTATGTGCACCCTACGAAAAATGCCTTACAACTCACGTGGTAAATATACGACGGCAGGTAACGACAAAACGTTTATCGTCTTATAATAATATACGAATGGTGTTGTATCGGCCTTCAGTGTAAAAACCGATTATATGAATGCAGGGTGGTAGTATTAGATTTTATCTAAATCAGGGTCATCGCATATAACGCGGCAAGGATCACGTCGATGAAAAAACAGCCTCATGGTTCGCAACGCGCGTCGACAGCGAGTGCCGGCGATAGTGGTTTAGCGGCTCGACTACGCCGGGAGCTACAAGGCGATGTGCTATTCGATGCCTTCAGCCGTGGCCGCTACAGCACCGATGCCTCAATTTACCAGATCCAGCCTATTGGGGTGGTCGTACCCACCAACGAGCAGGACGTACAACTGGCACTACAGATCGCGGCGGACGCGGGACTGCCTGTACTGCCACGTGGCGGTGGAACTTCACAGACCGGTCAGACAGTGGGTGAAGCCTTGATCATCGACACCAGCAAGTATCTGAACACTGTGCTGGAATTCAACGCCGATGCGCGCACCGTCTGTGTCCAGCCCGGACTGGTGCTGGATCAGCTGAACAAGTTCCTCAAACCCCACGGACTGTTTTTTCCCGTCGATGTCTCGACCGGCAACCGCGCCACGCTCGGGGGTATGAGCGGTAATAACAGCTGCGGCGCACGCTCCATACGCTACGGCAATATGGTGCATAACGTGCGCGCCATCGATGCATTGTTGGCAGACGGGACCGCAGTGCAGTTTGGCCAATTAGGCAGCGACCTAAGCAGTATTGAGGATAACCCACGTTATCTGGAATTGGTCCGCAGCATGCAAGCCCTGGGCAAGAGAGAAGCGGCGGAAGTTGCGCAACGCTTTCCAAAGCTCTTGCGTCGGGTGGGCGGATACAACATCGATACGCTCGCCTCTACGGAACACAACATGGCGCATCTGCTGGTAGGCTCTGAAGGCACGCTGGCTTTTTTTCAACGTATCCATCTTGACTTGCAGCCCATCCCGCCGCACCGGGTACTGGGGGTCTGTCATTTCCCCAGCTTCTATCAGGCCATGGACAGCACCCAACATATCGTCGAGCTCAAGCCCTCAGCAGTGGAACTGGTTGATCGCACTATGATCGACCTGGCGCGCGATATTCCCATGTTCCGCACTACGGTGGAGCGCTTCGTGCAGGGTGAACCGGATGCACTACTACTGGTGGAATTCGCCGGGGATAATCACGCCCAGCAGTTGCAAAATTTACAACAGCTGGTCGAGTTAATGGGGACGCTCGGTTTTCCCGGTGCCGTGGTCGAGGTCACGGACCCCGAATTGCAGCAGGCCATCTGGGAAGTGCGTAAAGCCGGCCTCAACATCATGATGTCGATGAAAGGAGACGGCAAGCCAGTCTCGTTTATTGAAGACTGTGCTGTTGCTCTGGAAGACCTCGCCGAATACACCGAGCGCCTGACCCAGGTTTTCCACAAACACGGCACCACAGGCACCTGGTATGCCCACGCCTCGGTGGGGTGTCTGCATGTGCGCCCAATATTGAACATGAAGGACGAATCCGGTGCGAAAAAGATGCGTGCCATCGCCGAGGAGGCCTTCGCGATGGTGCGCGAATATAAGGGGTCGCATTCCGGCGAACATGGTGACGGCCTGGCGCGTTCCGAGTTTCACGAGTCCATGTTTGGCAGCAAAATTACCCATGCATTTGAGGAAGTCAAAGACAGTTTCGACCCCGCGGGAACGTTCAATCCCGGCAAGATCGTACGTGCATCGCGAATGGATGACCGCAGCCTGTTCCGTTACAAGCCCGGTTACGCTGCCGAACACATTGATACTGTGCTGGACTGGTCGGACTGGGGCGGGTTCAGTGGCGCGATCGAAATGTGCAATAACAATGGTGCTTGCCGTAAGGCCAGCGTCGGTGTCATGTGCCCATCGTACCGCGTCACCATGGATGAGCAACATCTCACACGCGGCCGTGCCAATACCTTACGTCTTGCCATTAGCGGTCAACTCGGCACAGACGCCTTCGTTTCTGATGCCATGTACGAGACACTGGATTTATGTGTCAGTTGCAAGGGCTGTAAGCGTGAGTGCCCTACCGGGGTCGACATGGCGAAAATGAAAATCGAGTTTCTTAATCATTATCACAAGCACAATGGGCTGCGCTTGAGGGACCGGCTCATCGCCTATCTGCCGCGCTATGCGCATTGGGCGGCACATTTTGGTTTTATTTTGAACCTGCGCGATCGTATACCGGGTCTGGCAAGATTGTCTGAACACCTACTGGGTCTTAGTCGTCAACGTAGTCTGCCACGATGGCGACATGACCGATTCATAGCCGAACCCGGACTACAACAAACATCGATAGCTGCTGCAACAGCACGCGAAGTTGTACTGTTGGTCGATACTTTCAATACCTGTTTCGAACCGGAAAATGCGCGCGCCGCACTGGCTGTGTTACAGGCCGCGGGCTACCATGTGCACTGTCCGCAACCGAGCGATACTAACCGTGCACTGTGTTGCGGACGCACTTTTCTGAGTAACGGCCTGGTCGAGGAGGCGCGTAACGAAGCGCGGCGTGTGCTCGACACCCTTCGGCCCTATATTGATCGTGATATACCTATTATTGGTCTGGAGCCTTCTTGTTTGCTGACACTGCGCGATGAATACCTCGCCTTGTTGCCAGGTGTTGAAACAGACAGGCTGGCTGCACACGCCTTACTATTAGAAGAGTTTCTGGCGCAGGAAGAAGCGGCGGGAACATTACACCTGCAGCTCAAACCATTACCAGTGAAACGCGCGCTGTTACATGGTCATTGCCACCAGAAGGCCTTCGGAACGATGGCGGCGACCGAGCAGGTATTGCGTCTGATACCGGAGCTTGAGGTACAGACCATCGAGTCGGGCTGCTGCGGCATGGCCGGCGCCTTCGGTCTCGATGCGAAACACTACAATGTTTCCATGAAAATGGCTGAACTTAGTCTGTTACCGGCGGTACGCGGCGCTGACAATAACAGCTTAATTGTCGCCGATGGTACCAGCTGCCGGCATCAGATCCGTGATGGCGCAGAGCGTGAGGCATTGCATGTCGCAAGGGTATTGCACATGGCGTTATCGTCAGGCTGATCACTGATATAAGCTGACTAAAGGTATATATACATTACACCAGGGATATGCATCTCGTCTAACGGCGCACATGCATGATAAAAATGCTACAGCAACTTCCACACCTGGGCTCCATTTAGAGTTAAACAACGTTGATCTCGAGTTCGCCAAGCCCATCAATACCACCGGTTATCACATCACCAGGTTTGACCGGACCGGCACCGGCGGGCGTTCCCATGTAGAGGATATCGCCAG
>CBDUOW010000009.1:0-21331 GCA_965368945.1 uncultured Gammaproteobacteria bacterium | reverse complement strand
TTTTAGCCTTTCTCTTGGCTACTTTCTTCTTTGCGGTCTTTTTCTTAGCGACTTTTTTCTTCGCTACTTTACGACGTGCGGCTACCTTTTTCTTGGTAGCCTTCTTTTTGGCTTTTTTCTTTGCTGCCATAGTTACAACCCTCCGAGTTGAGCACTGAGTTTAGCTGATTATAGACAAGTAAATAAAAAATACCACTAATGTTAATTATTTTTTACTTGTTATGCCGTTTATCGGATAAAAAATGATTTTTTAAAGCAAAAACTTTTGTTTTTAGCTGTTTGTTGGTTGTAGTTATCAATTTTTAGTGCTGAATTTGTTTAAAAACGCATTTTTGATCGTGAAACAACAAAAAACTTTGCTTATGAGGATCGATTAAAGCGAATTTTTAACATTACGCATGCAAAAAATTGTTAAATCCGGGCATCAATACGTATCTCTTGCCTGAATTATGATGAATTTATCGTTCTTGTGCGTGTTGCGAGCAAAAAAAATCGTATGAAACTCGTTTGCGCAGTGAAAATTTGCATCAAAATCATGTTGCAGCATGTTTTGCATGACTGATTTCAGTGTTGCACGATGTGTTCGGACCTTAACTAAGCCCATTTGGAAGGAAATTTGATGATTAAAGTAAAAATCAGGCGTGTAATTTTATTTCTATAGGAGAATTACATGCCTGATTCACTACCAGGTGATCAAAATTTAGTGTTTAAACGAGTTTGAAGGTGTAAAAATTGTCAATTAACGCTTTACGATAGTGCAGCATGCAATTTTTGATCGCTATTATGCGTTTTCCCCCTGGCTAAACATAAAAAAACATTGAATTTAATATTTATAAGGCCTGAGAAATCGTGAAAAGCCGATTCAGCGTGATAATTACTGTATCGCTATCCTAAGATCAATAAAAGAAAAACGCCTCAGTAAGCTTTCTAAGCGCGTGTGAGGCGTTTATTTGTAACAATCAGGCTTGTTTTTCAAGTTTTAGTATAAAATCCCACTGTTTTTTACCGACAGGCATGACAGAAAGTCGATTTCCTTTCCGTAGTAGCGGCATTTCGGTTAATTGAGAGTAATTTTTTAGTTCCTGCAGTGTGATGGTACGTTTGAATTTGCGTTTGTGCTTGATATCGACCATGTACCAACGTGGTTTGTCCGGATCACTTTTGGGATCGTAGTACTTTTGCTTCGGATCAAAGGCGGTATAGTCCGGATAGCCTTCCTTGACCACCTCTGCAATGCCTACGATACCCGGTTCCTTGCAATTGGAGTGGTAAAAAAACACCAGATCACCTTTTTCCATCTCATCCCGCATCATGTTTCGTGCCTGGTAATTGCGAACGCCGTCCCAGTGTTCGGTTTTCCCGGGTTGATTTGCCAGGTCGTCGATACCAAAAACATCCGGTTCAGACTTCATGAGCCAGTATTGCATGCTTGTCCCCGCTGATTTGTGATGAAAAAAGAGTAATCCGGTCGAAATTCGACTTTATAACGCTGCACCGATGGAAATTATACCTGGATAACGCCTTGTTCCGTGACGATAGCGCCAAGGGGAATATCCCAGGGTTGAGTTGGTAATTTTTTGAATTGCTGGAATTGATAAGCCGTGCCGAGCAAGTGCGGTTTTCGCCAGCGATGGCGATGCGCAAGGAACGCGAGGGTGCGGTCATAAAATCCACCGCCCATACCAAGACGATTCCCATTTTTGTCAAAGGCCACCAGCGGTAACAGGATCAGATCCAGTGCATGGGGTTTGAACTGGCGGTCACCGGGATGATGTACGGGTTCCGGAATGCCAAATCGGTTCACCTGGAGCCGAATATCCATCGTGTAGGGAAGGAACCATAAGCGGCGGCTGTTGCGTGGTCCGATAACGGGTAAAAAGCATTGCTTGTTTACCTGCCAGGCATATTCGATCAGGGGTTGTAGATCGATTTCGCCGTCATTAGGAAGGTAAAAGGCGATACGTTGACTTGTCTGGAAGAGCCGTGAAGCGGCAACATGCTCGGCCAGGGCGTAGGATGCGTGCGAACGTTCGGCATGTGACAACGCACGTCGACGTTGGCGCATTTCCTGTCGGAGCTTATTTTTATCTGTCATTGAAGATTAAGGGTGGGCACCCCCACCTGTACCGTTGCGATCTTCGTCTTGAACCTGGGGTTCAAGGTGGGCGCGTCATAGGCATATCAGGCTTTCCGTACGAGCGGACATGCACACAATGCCGTACATCGGCTCCCAGGGGATGGTTTACGGCTCAAGAATATCCCGATCTGCTATCGAATACCGCAGGGGTGCCCATTAACTGTTATTGAGGTCCTCTAACAAGAACATATGTGCCGCTGGCGCCAAGTTCAAGTTAATAAAATCGCCTCAGATTTCCAACTGACGGCTCTGATAGAGCGCGTCCTCAATCTTGGCTTCGAGACCTCTGATTCGTTGGCCGATTGAACTATCTATTGTGCCGCTGTCACTGTTTTGCGTCAGTAGCTCATGAGAGATATTCAAGGCGGCCATGACGGCAATGCGATCAGAACCGATGATTTTACCGCCATCGCGTATTTCGCGCATTTTTCGGTCCAGGTAATCGGCCGAGCGTATCAGGTCGTGGTGTTCATCTTCAGGACAAGTGACCATGTATTCCTTGTCCAGAATAGTTACCGTGACCGTTTTAGTTTCACTAGTATTACTCATTTTCCAATGCTTTTAGACGTTTGATCATGGCCTCTACCTTGGTTCGGGCCATTTCAGTTTTATCAATCAAATCAGTCCGCTCTGTAATCAAGTGGGTCTGGCTATCGCGCAGTGTTTTGTTTTCCTGCTGCAGTCGCCCCACCGCCTTGATGAGTTCATCAACACGAGTTTCTAGTTTTTTTAGATCCAGATCGTCCATTGGCAATTAAGTTATTGATGTTATGGGAATGCCGCTTGCATATGAGCATTTAATATAGAGCCGCCAGCACACAGGGTCAACGGTTGAAATCAGGACTGCGCCCCATTTTCGCCTGATCAGGCCATATTTTTTGCGATCCTGATACTTGCCACAGGGGCAAAAGTCCCTATTTATTTAGATAGTAGGGTGTAAAATTGGCCTATTCGTATACTGAAATGGCCTATCCTGAAATATTCCTTAATCCAGAACCCAATCTTACGGTGTAATCCTCCATGAGTCAGCCACTTCCCGATTATGATCAGGTCAATGATGCCATCCAGGGCGTCCCGTCCGAGTTCAATGCAGCCGAATTTCATGGCCAATTATGTGGGCTGCTTTGTACCTGTGACAGACTGCAATTGCAGGACTGGCTACTGGTAAGTTTGCCCGAAATTGCCCCCTCAAGCTTGTCACCGCTAAGCCATGAGCTTTTCCAGGTGCTGCTGGACCACAGCCAGGCGGCGTTGGGGGGTGATGACTTTGGTTTTCAACTGCTGCTGCCCGATGACACGGCAGGTCTGGCGGCCCGCCTCGAAGCGCTTGCAACCTGGTGCCAGGGCTTTCTATTCGGGATCAGTCACGCGGGGGTGAGCGATATACAGGCCTTGCCCGGAGAACTCCCGGAAATTGTGGAGGATATTCTCAGTATTTCCCAAGCGGAGAATTTCGCGCTGGAGAACGAAGATGAGGACGAGGCCGCCTACATGGAGCTGGTGGAGTATGTACGCGTCGGGGTGCAGTTATTCAGTGAAGAATTGCGCGGTCAGTCTGAAGACAATACCGCCTCTCCAGGCTCCCAACTCCACTAAGACACCTTTTATATAGACAGAGTGATTTCTGGCATAATGTCGCCATGAACCCGAAAGAATTCACACGTCGGCGCAAACAGCTCATGGAGATGATGGGTGAGAAGTCGGTCGCAATCCTGCCGGCGGCACCGGTACGAATACGCAACCGTGATGTGGAATATGATTACCGTCAGGACAGCGATTTTTATTACATGAGCGGTTTTGCGGAGCCCGAATCGGTGGCGGTGCTGGTGCCGGGTCGGGCCCATGGCGAGTACATCCTGTTTTGTCGCGAAAATGACAAGGAAATGGAAATCTGGAACGGGCCGCGCGCCGGCCAGGAAGGGGCGGTGAGTCAATACGGTGCCGATGATTCGTTCCCCATTGATGACATTGACGACATTCTGCCCGGCCTGTTGGAAGACAAGGAACGGGTCTTCTATACCATGGGTGCCAATCCCGATTTTGATCAACAACTAATTGGCTGGGTCAATCGCTTGCGCAAGCAGGCACGTGCGGGTATTCATACCCCGGGTGAGTTTGTTTCGCTCGATCATCATCTGCATGAGATGCGGCTGTTCAAGACTAGTGCCGAGATAAACGCCATGCGGCGTGCAGCTGCGATATCGGTCAACGCCCATCGTCGCGCCATGCAGGTTTGCCGCCCCGGGATGAAGGAATATCAGATCGAGGCGGAATTGCTGCATACCTTTATGATGGAAGGCGCTCCATCCGCCGCCTATGCTTCGATAGTGGGTGGTGGTGTCAATGGCTGCGTGCTGCATTACGTGGAAAACAGAGCTGTCTTGAAAAATGGCGATCTGTTACTGATTGATGCCGGGGCGGAATACGATTCGTATGCCGCTGACATCTCTCGCACATTCCCGATCAATGGCAAGTACAGCCGGGCACAACGCAGCCTGTATGAACTGGTGCTGGAGGCGCAGTATGCCGCAATTGAGCAGGTCAAACCCGGCAATCACTGGAACGACCCCCATGAGGCGGCGGTAAAAGTCCTGACCCAGGGCATGGTGTCGCTTGGTTTGTTGAAAGGCTCGGTGAAAAACCTGCTCGAGAAGGAAGCCTACAAACAGTTTTACATGCACCGCACCGGCCATTGGCTCGGGATGGATGTGCATGATGTGGGTGATTACAAGGTAGCGGACGAATGGCGTATGCTGGAACCGGGGATGACGCTGACAGTGGAACCGGGGATCTATGTGGCGGGTGGCAATGACAATGTGGCCAAGAAGTGGTGGAACACTGGAATTCGCATCGAGGATGATGTGCTGGTCACCAAAGAGGGTTGTGAAGTGCTGACTGACGGTGCTCCGAAACAACCGGATGATATTGAAGCGTTAATGGCCTCAGGTTGATATGAACGCGCACAACGATGACACTGATTTTGATCTGATTATTGTCGGCGGAGGCATGGTCGGTGCCAGTCTTGCCTGTGCCCTTGGTAACAGCCCCCTGAAGATCGCGGTGATTGAGGCCACACCGTTTGAGTCGGACAGCCAGCCGAGTTTTGACGCCCGTACCCTGGCACTGGCGTATGGCTCACGCCAGATTTTCGACAGCCTGGGTTTATGGGATGAAGTTGTACAACGTGGTGTAACGCCGATTCGGCGTATCCATGTCTCCGATCGCGGTCATGCCGGATCCAGTCACCTGGACTGTCAAACAGAAGGCGTGGAAGCCCTGGGTTACGTGGCGGAAACCCGCTTACTGGGCCAGGTGTTACATGACCACATGCATACCTTCAGTAATGTGCGGTTCATTTGTCCGGCACAAGTGACTCAGGTGAATCTTGAACCAACCCGTGCCAGCGTAGAAATCTCGGAGAAGCAATCCAGCCGAACTATTACGGGCCGCTTGTTGGTGGCGGCTGATGGCGGTAACTCGGTGACACGTCAACTCCTTGGCATCAAGACCTTTCGCATGGGCTACGATCAACATGCCGTGATCGCCAACGTTGCCATGGACAGACCCCATGAAGGTGTGGCGTATGAGCGCTTTACCTCATCAGGCCCCATGGCCTTATTACCAAGCCGGGACCCGGAAGGGAATGAAAATGTTTTTGCCCTGGTCTGGACAGTGAAGAGCAGTGAACGTGATGAGGTGCTGCGGCTCGATGACGCGGCATTCCTTTCCCAATTGCAGCAACGCATTGGCGAACGGGCCGGTCGTTTTGTCAAAGCGGGTGAACGCTTTGTTTATCCCCTGGGCTGGATGCAAAGCCGTGAACATGTGCGCCAACGGCTGGCCATTATCGGTAATGCCGCCCATACCTTGCACCCGGTTGCCGGCCAGGGTTTCAACCTGGGGTTGCGTGATGTCGCCGCCCTGGCGCAGGTGGTACTGGACGGGGCAAGGCAAGGGCAGGATCCAGGCGATCTGGCTTTATTACAAACCTATGCCAAATGGCGCCGGCGTGATCAACTGGAAACCGCCTTGTTTACCGATGGCCTGGTACGCGCCTTTTCAACCGCATTTCCTCCGCTGGCGCTGGCACGCAATATCGGACTGGCATTGGTTGATATTTTGCCGCCGGTCAAGCATGTGCTGGCACGCCATGCCATGGGGCTGGGTGGTAAGTTGCCGCGCCTGGCGCGGGGATTACGTTTATGAGTAAGCCGCCGCGCTTTGACGTCATTGTTGTAGGCGCCGGCATGGTGGGGGCGGCATTGGCGCTGGCGCTGGGGCGTCAGGGATTCAAGGTTGCACTGGTGGATGCGCATGCACCGCAACTTGAATGGCCGCAAGAAGGTTACGATATTCGTGTCAGCGCCATCACCCGTGCCTCACAACATATTTTTGAGTCATTGGGTGCCTGGCCCATGATGCAGGCAGAGCGCATCAGTCCCTATCGGGACATGCATGTGTGGGATGCCGGTGGCGATGGTGTCATTCACTTTGACAGCGCCGACATCGGTGAACCCGATCTGGGACATATCATCGAGAACCGGGTCATCGTTAAAGGCCTGCATACCTGTCTGGCGGAACAGCAAAACGTGACTCCTTTCTGGCCGGTACAGCCAAAGGCAATGACATTCAACGAGACTGAAGCCAGTCTGTTACTAGAGGACGGGACTGATCTGCAAGCACGCTTGCTGGTGGGAGCCGACGGCGCTCGTTCCTGGGTACGGCGTCAGGCAGGAATCAGCGTCAAGGGTTGGGACTATGATCAGGTGGCGTTGGTCACCTGGGTGAAACCGGAACTGTTTCATCAGGAAACCGCCTGGCAACGTTTTTTACCTACCGGTCCCCTGGCCTTTTTACCCCTGACCGAGGGTTACTGTTCGATTGTCTGGTCAACTTCACCCGAGCATGCTGCACAATTGCAGGCCATGGAAGCGGATCGTTTTGCCCAGGAACTACAAGCGGCATTTGAAAACAAGCTGGGCGTTATTGAGTCGGTCGGACCGCGGGCCATGTTTCCTTTACGCTCGTTTGAGACTCAGCATTACATTCTGCCGCGGCTGGCGCTGGTTGGCGATGCCGCCCATACCATTCATCCCCTGGCCGGGCAGGGGGTTAACCTGGGTCTGGCGGACATGGCATCGCTGCTACAGGTCTTAACAGAGGCACAGCAACAACGGGATATCGGTACAGAAAGAACCTTACGCCGCTATGAGCGTTGGCGGCGGGCCGATAACCGCAGTATGTTAATCGCGATGGACGGATTCAAGCGTCTTTTCAGCACGGATCAAGCGACGTTATGCTGGGCCCGTAATCTGGGTTTGAAATTGACGGATCAAATGCTGCCACTCAAACGCCTGATCATGCAGCAAGCTCTTGGTAAAGATGTTCCTCGCATTCTGAGTTAATCGCCGATAACACTGAATATGGATATCTTGAATACCGCTGCCATCCTGATTACTCTCGCGGCCATATTCAGTTATCTCAATCATCGTTTCCTGAAAATTCCGACCACGATCGGCATCATGCTGATCTCGTTGATAATGTCATTGGGGCTATTGGTGTTGCATGCCATGGGCTTTAGTCAGCTGGAGATACAGGCTGAACGCATGGTTCGTGGGATCGATTTCTATGAAACCCTGATGGACGGCATGTTGAGTTTCTTACTGTTTGCCGGTGCGCTGCATGTCAACCTTGATGATCTGCGGCAGCAGAGATGGGTGATTTTATTACTCGCCACAGCCGGGGTACTGACGTCTACCTTTCTGGTCGGTGGTCTGACGTGGTTGATATTCAATGGACTTGGTATCTATATGCCGTTTATTTATTGCCTGGTGTTTGGTGCCTTGATATCACCGACCGATCCCATCGCGGTACTGGGCGTATTGAAAAGTGTCGGGGTAAAGAAAAGTCTGGAAACCAAAATCGCCGGCGAATCATTGTTTAACGATGGCATAGGGGTCGTGGTGTTTCTGGTGATGGTTGGATTGGCCACGGGCAGTGAACAAGCCGAGGCGAGCCACATTTCCATCTTATTGTTGCAGGAAGCCGGCGGGGGAGCAGTATTCGGTTTACTCGCAGGCGGAATGACATTTTACCTGTTACGCAGTATCGACAATTATCAGGTGGAGGTGTTGCTTACCCTGGCGTTGGTAATGGGAGGCTATGCTGCGGCGTCGGCATTGCATTTTTCCGGTCCTATTGCCATGGTGGTCGCCGGGCTGATGATTGGCAATCATGGACGGACACTGGCCATGTCGGAGACGACCCGGGAGCATCTGGACAGTTTCTGGGAACTGGTGGATGAAGTATTCAATGCGGTGTTGTTTGTCCTGATTGGCCTGGAAATTCTCTTGCTCAGTTTCCGGGGTGAATACCTGCTGGCGACGATTGCGATTATTCCCGCAGTATTACTGGCGCGTTTTATCAGTGTTGCGACTCCCATCACCTTGCTGCGTCGTTATCGTCGTTTCAGTCCGCGAGTGATCGAGATCCTGACCTGGGGTGGATTGCGGGGTGGCATTTCCGTTGCGCTCGCACTGTCCCTGCCGGCGGGAGCGGAACGTGATGTGATTTTGTTTACGACTTACGGGGTCGTTATATTTTCCATCCTGGTACAGGGGCTGACCATCGGACGGTTGGTTGCAATAAACGTACGTCACTAACCACTTATAATCTAAATAAAACAGTTTTATTTTATTATTGAGCAGGCGGGTTGAATCAAGCGATGCACGAGGAATTCTGGGAACAACGTTACGCGGAACCCGGCCATGCTTATGGCACCCGGCCCAATGTTTATCTCACCACACATCGCGAGTTGTTACAGCCGGGTCAGCGGGTACTGGTGATCGGTGACGGGGAAGGTCGCAACGGGGTGTGGTTGGCCGAGCAAGGCCTGGAGGTGGTTGCGGTAGATTACTCCGCCACGGGTTTGCGTAAAGCCGAGGCCCTGGCAAAGGAAAGGCATGTCACCATTACGACGCACTGGGTCGATTTGACCGAGTGGCACTGGCCCCAGGAAGAATTTGATTATGTGGTGATTATCTATGTGCATTTTCCGCCTGAAGTGCGGGCACGTATGCACCAGGCTGCGCTGCAAGCCTTGAAACCGGGCGGGCAGATCATTCTGGAAGCGTTTAGTTTTGACCAACTGCACCATGATTCGGGTGGGCCGCCCGTGCGGGAAATGTTGTATGACGCCAGCTTACTGGCGAAGGATTTTCATCAGGGTGAGATTCTTGAACTGACCGAATGCAGTGATTTTCTCGATGAGGGTAAATACCATGCCGGAGAGGCCGCCATCGTCCGGGCCCGCATACGTCGTCTTCCCGTCTAGTTTAAATCCTGGTATTGCATTTGCTAATGATAATAATTATCATTACCAAACTGTACATACTATATATAATGGGTGAGAAAATCATGAATCAACGTCTATTTACCTTGCTAATCGCAGGGTTATTGGGATGGGGCGGCGTGGCCGCGGCCGAAGAACTGGTGATCTATTCAGGCCGCAGCGATCGTTTCGTCAAACCAGTGGTGGAAGCCTTTACCGCCAGGACCGGCATCAAGGTTGTGCTGCATAGCGGGAGTTCCACCGCGCTGTTGAACAAGCTCAAGCTTGAAGGGCCACGTACCACGGCGGATATCTATATCAGCAACGATGCAGGTAACCTGCAAAAGGGCAGCGAACTGAAACTGTTCAAGCCTGTCGATGCGAAACTGGCGGATCGGATTCCTACCAACTACCGTGCCTTGGATAACAGCTGGATTGGGGTTTCGGCCCGTGCCCGCGTGCTGGTCGTCAACAAGAACCAGCATGACACCGACTTCGTGAAATCAGTTTTTGACCTGGCGGATCCGCGTCTGGCCGGCAAACTGGCCATTACGCACAGTGGTAATGAAAGCTATGTCGCCGGAGTGACGGTGTATATGCTGAAAGCGGGTGATGAGAAAACATCAGCCTGGCTGGCGGGAATGAAGAACAACGTCAACAACAGTGTGTTCAACAAGCACAGCAAGATCGTCAAGGCTGTGGCGGATGGTAAAAAAGCCATTGGTCTGGTGAATCACTATTACATTTATCGCCACCTGGAAAAGCATCCCGATGCGCCGATTATGATCCTGTTACCGGATCAGGGTAAGAATGGTATGGGGGTCGCCTGGAATGTAGCGGGCGTCGCTGTGAGCAACTATAGCCAACACCCGGGCGCAGCCGGGAAGTTCATCGACTTTGTGACCTCCAATGCCGGACAGCAACTTTTTGCCAGCGTGAATCGAGAATACCCGACCCGTCCGGGTGTGGCGGCGGCCCCGGAAGTTCCTGCTGTGGGGAGCTACAAGATTGCCGATGTACCCATGGTCGATCTGGGCAAGTATCGCAATAAAACGCTGGACTTGATTGAAGCGGTGGGTATGCCGTAAGTAAATTTGTCTCGCTTCACATAGCGTGTTGTTGGAAACTGTACCGATGAATGTTGTGGCACAGCAGGCCTGGTATCGCCTGTATTCATTTATGACATTGCGCGGCGCCCTGTCGCTGCTGGTGGTGCTGGCGGCAATGATTCCCCTGGTCTATGTCATTTCCAACGCACTGCATCTGGATCTGGCGGGTTGGCGAGGACTCTGGAGTAGCCGGCTACCCGGACTGTTGTGGAATACGCTGTCATTGGCGGTACTGGTGGCAGCAGGTTGTTTTGTGCTGGGTGTGTCAGCGGCCTGGTGGGTGGCACGCCGGGAGTTTCCCGGTCGGCGCCTCGCCGTGTGGTTAATGGTGATGCCGCTGACTATTCCCACCTATGTGTTCGCATACATTTATACCGTATTACTCGATGACGATGGCTGGCTCGGTCAGTTGTGGATCGCCCTGTTTGGTAGCAGCCCGCCGGAGCTGTTCAATATTGCCGGTGTGACCTTTGTCCTGACCCTGGCCGGATTTTCCTATGTGTTTCTGTTGGTGCAGGATGCCTTGTCACGTTCACAGGTTGACCTGGAAGAGGCGGCGCGCATTCAAGGCGCCAATCCGTCACAGGTGTTCTGGCGCATTAACCTGCCGTTGCTGCGTCCGGCGATCGCGGCCGGTCTTTCGGTGGTGGTATTGCATGTGCTGTCAGACTTTGGCGCAGTGAGTATGTTGCGCTTTCAGACCTTCACTCTGAGTATTTACCTGCAAATGAACAGCCGCTTTGATTTTAACGCGGCTGCAGGTCTCAGCCTGGTACTGGTGAGTCTGAGTCTGACGTTTCTGGTGCTGGAACGCTTTTTCCGTAACCGCCAACGTTACTATGGCAGTGGTAAGGCCAAATGTATCAGTGCGCGGCGTGCGACGCGGCTTGAAGTCACCATGATCTGGTCCTGGTTAGGCCTGATTACCCTGTTTGCCGTCGCCTTGCCCGCCATCTGGATGGTGGTCTGGAGTTGGGATGCCTGGGTGGATGATTTGATCACCGCCGAGTTCTGGGGCTATGTGAGGAACTCCATGTTTGTCAGTATCGCGGCGGCGAGTATTACCATTTTTGCGGCATTGCCGGTGGCGCTCTACCATGCCCGTGAGCGCAGCCTGTTGAGCCAGTCATTCCTGTATGCCTCCAGCGTGGGTTTCGTTTTACCGGGACCGGTGATTGCACTGGGGATTCTGGCTTTCGTGCTGGCCAACTTGCCCGCGTTATACGGCGGCATGCTGGTACTGGTGCTGGCGATGGTGGTGCGATTCCTGCCGCTGGCCATCCATGCGCAGGAATCGGCGGCACAACAACTCACTCCCTCGATGGAAGAGGCGGCTCGCAACCTGGGTGCCGGTAGCTGGGAGCGCTTGCGGCGGGTCACTCTGCCGATGATTCGCGGTGGCATCATCAGTGCCTGGGTACTGGTATTTATCGACACCCTGAAAGAACTGCCCGCAACCCTGATACTGCGGCCCACCGGGTTTGATACCCTGCCGGTGCGAATCTGGATTGAGGCGAGTGAGGAAATGCTGGAACTGGCGGCCCCGGCGGCCCTGATGCTGGTCCTCGGGACCCTGCCGATCCTCTGGTTTCTGATTCGGCCCGGGCGATCGGCGCCATAAGGAATCGCTGTCAAGTCTTGTATTGTTGAGCACCGGGCCGCTAAGATACACCCATCAACCCAAAGCCCCGTGGGAGAGTGCCGCTTTTAAGATAAAAGAGGCCGCCGAAGGCGCAACCCGCTCGGAATCGCTCAGGCAAACGGACCGCAGGGAACAGGTTGACTCTGGAGAGAGGCCGTTCACATCGGCCCGCCGAAGGGGCTTAAGCTCTCAGGTTACAGGACAGAGGGGCGAAACAAGCACGGCGATTAAAGTGTGTTTGTTTCGCCTTTTTGTTATGCGACAGGAGCCCCGAGTCACAATGCACAAAGTTATTCCAGTCTTTGACCATTCCCATCTTCCCAATGCCAGTCGCATGCCGAACTGGATTCGCCAGCCCCTGGGTGAAGACGTGCATTACAGCCATACGGCGCGCACTGTGCATGCTCAGACCTTACATACTGTTTGTGAAGAAGCCCGCTGCCCTAATCGGGGCGAATGCTGGAGTGCCGGCACGGCGACATTCATGCTGCTGGGCGACACCTGTACCCGTGCCTGTGGGTTTTGTGCCGTTAAAACCGGCAAGCCGGACTGGCAGGATAATGAGGAACCCCGGCGTATTGCCCGGGCGGTACAGGCGATGGCGCTGGATTACGTGGTGCTGACCTCCGTCAACCGGGATGATCTGGCTGATGGCGGTGCCGGTATTTTTGCCGCGACGCTGCGGGCGCTGCGCGAACAGCAGGCCGATATCGGCCTGGAATTGCTGACCCCGGATTTTTATCGTTGTCAGCAAGATGCTATCGAGATTATTTGTTCAACCCTGGAAACCGTTACCTCTTCGCAACGTACGCCGCAAATGGTCTGGGGGCATAACGTGGAAACGGTCCCCTCCCTCTACAAGCAGGTCCGCAAGGGGTCTGATTACCCGCGTTCCTTACAATTACTGGAACAGGCGGCAAAACAGCCGGGGATTGAGGCAAAATCGTCCCTGATGCTTGGCCTGGGCGAGCGCCCCGCCGAGGTCCATGCGGTATTGCAGGATTTACGCCAGGCGGGCGTTCAGCGTTTGGCGCTGGGCCAATACCTACGGCCGAGCCGTTATCACTTGCCGGTACAGCGTTATCTGGAACCGGAGGAGTTTGACGACTATGCTGAGGTAGCACGTCGTTTGGGATTTGAATGGGTCAAGGCCGGTCCGCTGGTCCGATCGTCCTATCACGCGCATGACTAGTGCAATCATGCCGACACTACATAATTACAATGATTAAAGGTAACTAAATGGGCAAGCATACCCCCCTCTATGACATGCATGTGGCACAGAATGCCAAGATTGTAGACTTCGGCGGTTGGGACATGCCGATCAATTACGGCTCCCAGATCGAGGAGCATCATCAGGTTCGAAATGATGCCGGCATGTTTGATGTTTCCCACATGACCGTGGTAGATATTGAGGGTGACGGTACCCGTGATTTTCTGCGTTACCTGCTGGCCAATGATGTGGCACGCCTCAAGGATGAGGGTAAAGCCCTGTATTCCTGCATGCTGAATGAGCAGGGTGGGGTCATTGATGATTTGATTGTCTATTTTTTGGGTAATGATTTTTACCGCATGGTGATCAATGCCGCCACCACGGAAAACGATCTGGCCTGGATTGAGAAACAGGCGGCAAACTTTAAAGTAAAAGTGACGGTACGTAATGATCTCGCGATGATTGCCGTCCAGGGACCCAATGCCCGCGCCAAGGTCCATCAGGCATTAGGTGATCTGGCGGCTGGGTTGCAGGACCTGGGCGTATTTTTCATGCGGCAGGTGGGTGATAAGGTAGTGGCCCGCACCGGTTACACGGGCGAGGACGGTTACGAAATTATGTTGCCGGCCGACCAAGCCAGTACCTTCTGGTCGCAATTACTGGAAGTTGGCGTTAAACCCTGCGGTCTGGGCGCGCGGGATACCTTGCGGCTGGAGGCCGGCATGAACCTGTATGGTTCTGACATGGACGAGAGCGTGACGCCACTGGAATCAGCCTTGAACTGGACAGTGGCCTGGGAACCGCAGGAACGTGATTTTATTGGCCGTCAGGCACTGGAGTCGCAACGGCAAGCAGGTGTAAAACACAAGCTGGTGGGGCTGGTACTACAAGACAAGGGTGTGCTGCGTAATCATCAGAAAGTTTTCGTGGATGGCCTGGAAGCCGGTGAGATTACCAGCGGCAGTTTTTCGCCGACCCTGGCGCAGTCCATTGCCTTTGCCCGCGTGACCGCCAATATCGGCAGTCACTGCAAGGTGGAGGTGCGCAACAAGTTACTGGATGCGAATGTCGTCAAGCCACCTTTTGCGCGTAACGGCAAAGCATGTTTGTAAACGATTAACAATATTGTGGATTAAATGAGGAATGAACCATGAGTAATGTGCCCCAGGAATTGCGTTACACCAAAAGCCACGAATGGGTGAAACGGGAAGATGATGGCACCCTGACAGTCGGGATTACCGATCATGCCCAGGAATTGTTGGGTGATCTGGTTTTCGTCGAAGTCCCGGACGAGGGAAGTGATTTTGCCGACGGTGATGACTGCGCCGTGATCGAGTCAGTGAAAGCCGCTTCTGATGTCTATATGCCTGTTGCGGGTGAAGTGGTGGCAGGTAACGAAGCGCTGGCGGATACCCCGGAAGTGATTAACCAGGATCCTTATGGTGATGGCTGGATATTTAAATTCAAGCCGGCCGATGCCGGGGCCTTTGATGGCTTAATGGATGCGGATGCCTATATTGAGATGGTGGCCGAGGAAGAACACTAAATCAGCTGATTCATTGTCAGGATAAACGCAGCCCGGTCATCAGCCGGCCGGCGTTTGTTGCATCCAGAGTTCCAGCCAAAGACTAAAATTGTATCGATTAAGGTAAATAGCAATTATGCCGTTTATTCCCCATACCGAAGATGAAGTCCGCGAAATGCTTGCGGCCATCGGTGTCGATAGTATCGATGATTTGTTTGATGAGATCCCGGCCGAGTTGCGCGCCAGCGGATTCAAGTCGGTTCCTCCAGGTATTAATGAAATGGACACGGCCCGGCTGATGCATGAGCGGGCGGAGCAGGACAAGAACACACTGTGTTTTGCCGGCGCGGGTGCTTATGAGCACCATATTCCTGCAGCGGTATGGGAGATCACCACCCGGGGTGAATTTTATTCGGCCTACACGCCCTATCAGGCGGAAGCCAGCCAGGGTACGCTGCAGTTGCTGTACGAATATCAAACCATGATGACCAGCCTGACCGGCATGGATATCTCCAATGCATCCTTGTATGACGGGGCCTCGGCGCTGGCGGAAGCCGTGTTGATGGCGGTACGTGCCAATCGTAAATCCAAATCAAAACGTATCCTTATGCCGCGAACCGTGCATCCGAGTTATCGCAAGGTGGCGCACACCATTGTGCATAACCAGGGTATTACCCTGGAAGAACTGGATTATGATCGCACCGGTGGCTATCTTGATCCGGCCAGCTTGCCGGCGGATCCGGGTGATGCCACGGCGCTGGTGATCCCGCAGCCGAACTATTTTGGCGTGCTGGAAGAAGTCGATACCCTGACGAACTGGGCACATCAACATAACATGTTGGTGATTGCCGTGGTAAACCCGACTTCTCTGGCAATTCTTGTCCCCCCTGGCGAATGGGGTGAGCGGGGGGCCGACATTGTTTGTGGGGAAGGCCAGCCCCTGGGTGCACCCCTTTCCTCCGGCGGGCCGTATTTTGGCTTTATGTGTTGTCGTAAGGACTACGTGCGGCAAATGCCGGGTCGCATTATCGGACGCACGACGGATCTTGATGGTAAACCAGGCTATACCCTGACTTTACAGGCACGGGAGCAGCACATTCGTCGTTCCAAGGCGACGTCAAATATATGTACCAACCAGGGTCTGCTGGTGACGGCCGCAACTATTTACATGGCGCTGGTCGGGCCGCAAGGTCTGGAACGGGTTGCGGCAAGCAGTCATGCCAATACCCGCAAGCTGGTGGAGAAGCTGTCCAGTATCGATGGCATAGAGCAGGTTTTTGATCGTCCTTATTTTCACGAAAACCTGTTCCGCTTCGATCTGCCGGTCGAAGACATGCTGCGTGCGCTGGCGGCCCAGGGCATCGTCGGTGGTGTCAGTCTGGTGGATGATTATCCGGAGTTGGGTAACTGCCTGTTGATCTGCGCCACCGAGACCAGGACCGAAGCCGATCTCGATGTTTTTGCTGATGCATTGAAGCGCATCAGTATTCGTTTACAGGCCAGCCGTTGCCCGGTTGAGCCTAAAATGAAGTAAAGCCCCAGAATTAATTATGGTGTGCTGGGCAACAATAAAACCCAATCATAAGGAGATAAGTCATGGCTAAAATTACTTTGCATGGAACTGAATGTAGCACCAATGGTGATCTGCCGGCTGTCGGTAGTAGTGCGCCGGAACTTCATCTTACCAATGGTGAATTGAATGATGTAACACTGGCTGATTTCAAAGGTAAGAAGAAACTGTTGAATATCGTACCCAGTCTGGATACGCCGACGTGTGCCACTTCCACCATTAAATTCAATCAGGCAGCCAAGGGGCGTGATGATGTAGTGATGCTGATTGTGTCCGCGGACTTGCCCTTTGCCCAGGGTCGTTTCTGTACCGGTGAGAAACTGGATAATGTGATTCCAGTGTCGATTATGCGCAGTAAGAATTTTGCCAAGGATTACGGCGTATTGATTCAGGATGGTCCACTGGCCGGAATTACCGCACGTGCGGTTGTGGTGCTGGATGAGAGTGACAAGGTGATCTATACACAACTGGTTCAGGAAATTGGGGATGAACCGGATTATGACAGCGCCCTGGCTGCTTTGTGATAGTGATTATATAGCGAGTTCATGATGGCCAGTTCAAGCAATGCTGGACCTGGTCGTTGTGGGCGCATCGTTTTTACTCGTGGGTAGATATCATGCTGATTTTTGAACATTCCAAACCGGGGCGTGTAAATGCGCCACAGGCACCGTTGACCGAGCAGGCGTGTGATGATATTCCGGATGCGTTTCGCCGTAAGCAACGTTCCCGGTTGCCGGAAGTGTCAGAGTTGCAGGTGGTACGTCACTATACCCGTTTATCGCAAAAAAACTTTTCTATTGATACGCAGTTCTACCCACTGGGTTCCTGCACCATGAAATACAATCCGCGGGGTTGTAATTCGCTTGCCATGTTGCCTGGCCTGGTTAATCGGCATCCCGATAGCCCGACCAACATGAGCCAGGGATTCCTGGCCTGCATGTATGAGTTGCAGGATATGCTCAAGGATGTCACCGGCATGGAGGCCGTCTCGCTGGCACCGATGGCGGGCGCCCAGGGTGAGTTTGCCGGCGTTGCCATGATTCGCGCTTACCACGATGCCAATAACGATACGGCACGTACCGAGATCCTGGTGCCCGATGCGGCCCATGGCACCAACCCGGCCACGGCCACCATGTGCAATTACAAGGTGAAGGAAATTCCCACCGATGCCGAGGGTGACGTGGACCTTGAGGCGCTCAAAGCCGCGGTGGGTCCGCAGACAGCCGGTATTATGCTGACCAACCCCTCAACCCTTGGCGTGTTTGAACGGCGTATCAAGCAAATCGCCGATATCGTGCATGAGGCCGGGGGATTACTGTATTACGATGGCGCCAACCTCAATGCGATCCTTGGCAAGGTCAAACCCGGCGATATGGGCTTTGATGTGATCCATATGAACCTGCACAAGACATTTTCCACCCCCCACGGAGGAGGCGGGCCGGGTGCCGGCCCGGTTGGGGTCAGTCAGCGACTGGAGCCGTTTTTGCCGGTACCGATGGTGACCAAAGTGGATGATGAATATCACTTGCTGACAGAGAAGAGTCGAACCCAAAGCATTGGGCGCTTGTCGGCGTTCATGGGTAATGCCGGCGTTCTGTTGCGTGCCTACATTTACGCACGCCTGTTGGGGCGTGAAGGCATGATCCGCGTAGCAGAATACGCCACCTTGAATGCGAACTACATGATGGCACAACTGGCCAAGGCCGGATTTGAACTGGCCTATCCCGGTCGACGCGCGACCCATGAATTTATCGTAACCTTGAAGAAACAAGCCAGGGAACTGGGTGTGAATACCATGGACTTCGCCAAGCGTATGCTGGATTACGGTGTTCACGCCCCGACAACCTATTTCCCTTTACTGGTTCCCGAATGCTTGTTGATCGAACCTACCGAAACGGAAGCCAAGGAAGAACTGGATGGTTTCGTGGAGGTCATGAGAAAAATCCAGCAGGAAGCGGAAACTGAACCGGAAAAAGTAAAAGGTGCGCCGTATACTTTGCCGGTTCGTCGCCTTGATGACGTGAAGGCGGCCAAGGAACTGGACCTTGTCTGGCAACAATCGGTTGACTAGATGTTGACAAGGCCGCTTGCAGAATAATCCAGGCATCAACTAATTATAGAGAATAACAACAATAACCAGGGATTTTTGTAAATGGGCAAAACCGGTGTAACTGGGTTGAAACGGATTATCAATGCCTTTGGTTATTCCATGAAAGGCCTGCGTGCTGCCTTCAAACATGAGTCGGCCTTTCGGCAGGAAACCGCGTTGTTGATAATCCTGTTACCGGCCGCATTTATGTTGGGGCGAAATATCGTTGATTATTCAATTCTTATCGGCAGTCTCCTGCTGGTGCTTATTGTGGAACTGCTGAATTCAGCCGTGGAGACCGTGGTAGATCGTATCGGCGACGAACATCATGAGCTGGCCGGTCGCGCCAAGGACATGGGATCGGCAGCGGTTTTTATTTCGCTGCTTAATGTCGTGGTGATTTGGTCCATGTACGTTTTTCAATATTTCAGAATTTAATAAATAAGGTAGGAATGTATGTCTGCGTTAATTTGTGGCTCTTTTGCCTACGACACCATTATGGTGTTTCATGACAAGTTCAAGAATCATATCCTGCCGGACCAGGTGCATATCCTGAATGTTTCCTTTCTTGTGCCGGACATGCGACGTGAGTTTGGCGGTTGTGCCGGCAATATTGCCTTTAACCTGAAAATGCTGGGCGAAGATCCCTTGCCCATGGGCACGGTTGGAGCCGACTTTAGTCCCTATGCTGACTGGATGGATCGCTTCGGGATCAGCCGTCAGTATGTCAAGGAAGTGGATACTTATACGGCACAGGCATTCATTACAACTGATGTGGATGACAACCAGATTACTGCATTTCATCCCGGTGCCATGAACCTGTCACATGAAAACAGTGTCATGCAAACAAACGGGATTAAACTCGGTATCGTGGCACCGGATGGTCGCGATGGTATGTTGCAACATGCGGAACAATTTGTTGAATCTAATATCCCGTTTATGTTTGATCCCGGCCAGGGCTTACCTATGTTTAGTGGTGATGAGTTACTGGACTTCGTCGACAAGGCGACCTGGGTGGCGCTTAACGACTATGAAGCCCAGTTGATGGAAGAGCGGACCGGTAAGTCACCGCACGAACTGGCAGACATGGTGGATGCGCTGATTATCACTCGTGGGGCAAAGGGTTCGCAGATTTATACCTCTAAACATCGTTACGAAATTCCTTTGGCTAAAGTCAGCGCCATAAAAGATCCAACCGGTTGTGGTGATGCCTACCGCGCCGGTTTACTGTATGGTTTGCTGAATGACCTTGATTGGGAAAACACCGGTCGGATTGCCTCATTGATGGGGGCAATAAAAATCGAAAGTCATGGCACCCAGAATCATGTTTTTCTGCTGGATGAGTTTTTTGACAGGTTTAAGGAAAATTTCGGTTACAGATTGTAGTTCAGTATAGCCTGCAAAGCGGGCTTTGTTGTTTATGCTCATAGACGGCCTAATACACTGGAAATGTAAATAATTGTAACTTCGTCGAAGGCTAGCTGTTTTTTAATATTGGGTTACCAATATTATGTGCTAGCAGTTTTCTTATCTCCCCACATTCCGTGTTTGACATTGTCCCGAGGTTGTATCCGTAGGATATTTATCGAGTTGATCATGTTTGTATCGATTCAAAATCAATAAATCAGGAGATTATCATGCAGTTGGAAGCCATCAATATCGAGGAACTAATCAGTACCTATATCATTCCATGGGGCATCAATATCCTTCTCGCGCTTGCGGTTCTCATTATTGGCCGCTGGGTGGCAAAGTTGGTTGTGCGAATCATAAAGCGACTCATGAAAACAGCGAACATGGATGAAGTACTGATTGGTTTTCTGTCAAGTATTTTAAAGGTAGTTCTGTTAGTCGTGGTTGTGATCGCTGCGCTCGAACAATTGGGAGTCAATACCACTTCATTGGTGGCTATCTTCGCCGCTGCCGGTCTGGCGGTAGGCCTGGCATTAAAAGACTCACTTTCCAATTTTGCCGCTGGTGTGATGCTGATCATTTTTAAACCCTTCAAGGTGGGTGATTTTATTGAGGCTGCGGGTATCTCAGGTGCGGTAGAAGTAATAAGGGTTTTCAATACCCAACTGCGGACCGGAGATAATCGTGAAATAATTGTCCCAAACTCACAAATTTACAGTGGCATTATTACCAATTTCAGCGCGCGTGAGCAGCGTCGTATTGACCTGCTAATCGGTATTGGTTATGAAGATGATATCAAGGCGGCTAAAAAAGTGCTGGAGCGAATCCTGCAGATGGAAGAACGTGTCTTACGAGAACCGGCACCGGTGATTCTGGTAGCCGAACTGGGTGAAAGCAGTGTCGATCTGGCCGTACGGCCCTGGGTGAACAGTGCGGATTACTTGAACGTGCGTTCAGATTTACTGGAGACCATCAAGCGCGAATTTGATGCTGCCGGCATATCGATTCCTTTTCCACAGCGCCACGTACACATGCAACAGGCAGTTGCATAATTATCGCTTAGGACAATATGGCAGGTTATTATATTTAATGGGGTTGTTAATGAGTAACAAACAATGGCTAAGTCTGGTTTTTTGTCTGGCTACTGTTCCTGTGATGGCCGCAGCGCAGCCCGAGGAACAGGCGGCAGACAAGTCGGCATGGAACGGTGAAGCAGAGTTGGGGTTTGTCAAAACAACCGGCAACACGGAAACGGAAACCTTTTTACTCAAGGCGAAGGTCATCAATACGCGCGAAAAGTGGAAACATA
>CBDUOW010000008.1:0-23159 GCA_965368945.1 uncultured Gammaproteobacteria bacterium | reverse complement strand
CAATACGGCCTGCTTCCAGATCCTCACGCATGCGTGATTCGTCAATATCCAGGATGCGTGCCTTGGTATGCGCACTATCAGTAAGGATATGAACCTGTGAGCCGGTATAGGAAACGGCAGAGTAACCTTTTTTGTTGAGCGCCATACTCAATAAAGCAATGGTCACCTGCTCACCGGTGGAAACCAGCACATCGTACTCGCGTGGATGGGGGTGATCAGATATCTGCTGCGCGAGATCGATCAGCCGGTTGGTCTCACCACTCATGGCGGACACCACCACAACAACATCATGGCCCGCCTCACGCGCGGCAATCAGTTTATCCGCCACATTCTCGATGTTCTCGACTGTGCCGACGGAAGTACCGCCATATTTTTTAACAATCAGCGCCATAATGATCGAATACGAAAAAGGTGCTAATTAAACACTACTTTAGGGAGCATGGAAAGGCAGCCAGTTGACATGAAACAGTAGAGACAGGATTCCATTCAGGCGCCCAGCTTTTCGCGTACCCAATCGGGCACACTGGCAAGTGCAGCAGCAAGCGCCTGTGGCTGATTGCCGCCTGCCTGAGCCATATCGGGACGGCCACCACCTTTACCACCAACCTGCTGTGCCACCACATTGACCAGCTCCCCGGCCTTGATGGTCTTTGTTTGATCCTTGCTGACACCGGCCACCAAACTCACTTTCTCACCCTGCACCGTGGCCAACACAATGGCGGATGAGCCCAGCTTGTTTTTCAGTTGATCGAGGGTATCGCGCAACCCTTTGGGATCAGCCCCGTCCAGTTGCGCCGCCAGTACCTTGATGCCCTGGATGTCGACGGCCTGGTTTAGCAAATCATCCCCTTGGGAGCTGGCCAGTTTGCCCTTGAGTCTTTCCAGCTCCTTCTCCAGGCTGCGGTTGCGATCCATCATCTGCATCACCCGCTCTTCAACGCCTGCGCGATCGGCTTTTAATAAACCGGCGATACTTTGCAGTTGATTCTCACCCTGTTGAATCCAGTTCAGGGCTTGTTGACCGGTTACGGCTTCGATGCGACGTACACCAGCGGCAATACCGGTTTCAGTAATGAGTTTGAACAGTCCGATATCCCCGGTGCGGGTGACGTGGGTCCCGCCACACAATTCAATTGAGAAATCACCCATACTTAGCACGCGCACCTTGTCGCCATACTTTTCCCCAAACAGGGCCATCGCACCACTGTTAATGGCATCCTGATGAGACATGACACGCGTCTCCACCGCCAGGTTATTGCGGATTTGATCATTCACCAGGGTTTCGATCTCAGCCAATTGCTCGGCGGTAATAGGTTCAAAATGGGAAAAATCGAAGCGCAGCCGATCAGCCTCTACCAGGGAGCCCTTTTGGGTCACATGTTCGCCCAGGACGCGGCGCAGGGCCGCATGCATTAAATGCGTCGCCGAATGGTTCAGCATGATCTCCTGTCGCCGTTCTGCATCCACCAGCGCTTCGACGCTGTCACCGACTTTTATAACACCCTCGGTCACCTCACCCAGGTGTGCAAAAACCTGCCCCCCCTGTTTCTGGGTATCCTGGACGCGAAAGCGCCCCTGCTTGCCAATCAAACTGCCGGTATCGCCAATCTGACCACCCGACTCGGCATAAAAGGGCGTGCGATCCAGTATCAACAGGCCCTTCTGACCCGCAGCCAGTTCCTCTACTGCTTTACCGTCCACATACAGATCGGTAATCACGGCCGGCTCGGTAAGATGCTCATAGCCGGTGAACTCGGTTTCCCCTTCCAGGCTCAAACCCGCGCCGTAATCGGCCGCAAAGGAACTGGCGGCACGCGCCCGTTCGCGCTGCGCATCCATTTCCTGATCAAATCCGGCCATGTCCAGGCTGAGTCCGCGCTCGCGTGCAATGTCACCGGTCAGGTCAGCCGGAAAGCCATAAGTATCATAGAGCTTGAATATGGTTACTCCCGGAATGACCTTGTCATGCAAATCGGCAATGGCCTGCTCCAGAATTTGCATGCCCTGGTCCAGGGTTTCAGCAAAACGCTCTTCCTCCTGCCGCAATACCCGTTCAACCATAGCCTGTGCCGCTGCCAATTCCGGATAGGCCTCACCCATTTCCTTCACCAGGGGTGCGACCAACTTATAGAAAAACGGCTCGCGCATTCCCAGCTTGTGACCATGACGAATGGCGCGCCGAATGATACGCCGCAGTACATAGCCACGACCTTCATTGGCCGGCACCACTCCATCCACAATCAGAAAAGCGCAGGAACGAATGTGGTCGGCGATGACCTTGAGAGAATTATTCTGCTTGTCCTTGCAACCGGTAGCCTTGGCTGCTGCCTTGATCAGGTTAACAAACAGGTCAATCTCGTAATTGCTATGCACGCCCTGCATCACCGCCGCAAGACGTTCCAGTCCCATCCCGGTATCAACGGAGGGTTTGGGTAAGGGATTTAACTTGCCTTGCTTGTCCCGGTCATACTGCATGAACACCAGGTTCCAGATCTCAATGTAACGATCACCATCTTCATCCGGACTGCCGGGTGGACCACCGGGTATGTCCGGACCATGGTCGTAAAAGATTTCCGTACAGGGACCACAGGGACCGGTATCCCCCATGGACCAGAAATTATCGCTTTCGTACCTCTTGCCACCGGCCTTATCGCCAATGCGCGTAAAGCGTTTGGCATCCACCTTGATGTCGTTTAACCAGATGTCCGCGGCATCATCATCTTCTTCATAGACCGTCACCCAGAGTTTTTCCGCCGGGATCGCCAGGGTGTCGGTCAGAAATTCCCAGGCATACTCAATCGCATCGCGTTTGAAATAATCACCAAAGCTGAAGTTGCCCAACATTTCAAAGAAGGTATGGTGGCGCGCGGTGTAACCCACATTTTCCAGATCGTTATGCTTGCCGCCGGCACGCACACAACGCTGCGAACTGGTTGCGCGCTTGTAGCTACGCTTGTCTCTACCAAGAAATACTTCCTTGAATTGCACCATACCCGCATTGGTAAACAACAAAGTCGGATCATTGGCCGGCACCAAAGAACTGGAAGCAACCACTTCGTGGTCCCGTTGCTTGAAGTAGTTCAGAAATGCCGCACGGAGCTCGGCGCTGGTCATCTTTTTACTCATACTATTAATAAAGCACTCAACCTGTTCACTCATCATCCCGCATTACCCGGCGGGTCTGTTCGGCACTAAAACCGCGATACTGCAGAAAGCGTGCCTGGCGGGCCTTCTCCTTGAAATCAACCGGCAAGGCCGTACCAAACTTTTTACAGCGTACCGCCTCGGCTCGCTCCAGCCACACACGATCCCGTTCATCCAGCCAGGCGGCAATGATCTCATCTGCTACTCCACGCTGCCGTAACTCGGCGCGGATTTTCAGCGGCCCGGAGCCCCGTTGCATACGCCAATGAATGAACGATTCCGTAAACCGTTCATCACTCAACAAACCTTCGCGGGAAAGGAGTTGTAGCGCGGGCCTGATCTCGTCGTCCTCAAACCCCCGAAGCACAAGCTTGTCGCGTAACTCCCGCGTACTGTGCTCACGTCGAGCCAGCAGATTCATCGCGGCTTCCCGCACTGACTGACTCATCATGAACTACCTGCAGAATCAGGCTTCGGCTTCCGCCTCAACCAGTTCTGCAACGGGTGCGACAATCACCTGCGGTAACAGCTTGCTGCGAATTTGCCCATCGATCTCGTCGGCAATCTCAGGGTGTTCCTTCAGGAAGTTGCGCACGTTATCTTTGCCCTGGCCAATGCGATCCCCGTTGTAGCTGTACCAGGCACCGGCTTTATCGACAATGCCTTCACGTACACCCAGATCGATGATTTCACCTTCACGGGAAATGCCTTCGCCATAGAGCAGATCAAATTCCACCTGTTTAAACGGTGGCGCCACTTTGTTCTTCACCACCTTGACCCGGGTTTCGTTACCAACCACTTCGTCTCCTCGCTTGATGGCACCAATGCGACGAATATCCAGGCGTACGGAAGAATAGAATTTCAAGGCATTTCCACCGGTGGTGGTTTCCGGGTTACCGAACATGACGCCGATCTTCATACGAATCTGGTTAATGAAAACCACCATGGTATTGGAGCGGCTGATATTCCCGGTCAGTTTGCGCAATGCCTGGGACATCAGGCGGGCTTGCAGGCCTACGTGGTGGTCACCCATGTCACCCTCGATTTCCGCCTTCGGCGTCAATGCGGCCACCGAGTCCACCACCACGATATCGATCGCACCGGAACGCACCAGCATGTCGGTAATTTCCAGGGCCTGCTCACCGGTATCGGGCTGGGAAACCAGGAGTTCATCCACATTCACACCCAGCTTCTCGGCGTACACGGCATCCAGGGCATGTTCGGCATCGACAAACGCGGCGGTGCCGCCCAGTTTTTGTGCCTCCGCGATGACCTGTAAAGCCAGGGTGGTTTTACCGGATGACTCCGGTCCGTAAATCTCAATCACCCGGCCCTTGGGTAAACCCCCTACCCCGAGTGCGATGTCGAGCCCCAGTGATCCGGTTGAAATGGCTTCCACTTCACGCACTGCGCTGGTGTCACCCATACGCATAACGGAACCCTTACCGAACTGTTTTTCAATCTGACCCAGCGCAGCGCTGAGTGCTTTTTTCTTGGCATCATCCATTTGGTGTTAATCCTCAATTAAATTGCTCTGGTCCGCCCCCCCTCCCTGGGACAGGACCGCACATGCTCCACTGCGTCGCATTATTTCACACTAAGGTATCAGGGCCTAGACCGAATATAATTGTCGGGATTGGATTTTAGTGCAGCGGCCAGCGCTGTAACTCCGTGTAGACCGCCCCCTGCGACAGGGTCTCGGAACGAATCAGGGCAAATGCATCGACCGGCCACTGTAGCGGCGACATGGTTACGATGGCGGGAGCCTGACGTGCATTTCGCAACAGGGTTAAATGCGGGACATAGGCCCGTTTTTCAGCCGCAATACCACAGCTGACACAAACCTGTTCAAGTTCTACCGCCAAAGTGGATAAGGTCGGTGGGATGCGGGATGGCATGCTCCAAACCACCCTGGGGCGCGGCCAGTAACCCAATATGTCGAACGCCAGTTCAAACCTCGGCAGTGTGATATTGCCAGCGGCCTGCTGCAGACAGGTGGCAATGTGGCGATCAACCGGTCCGATAAAGCGCAGGGTCAGGTGGATTTGTTCAGGCTTGAGTACGCGACCTCGGCACTCCTGTAAGTCAGTCATGGCCCGATGATGAAATGCCCGGGCCAATTCGATGGGAGGTGTCAGGGCAAAAAATAAGCGCAGTTGTTCAGGCTTTTCCAATGCCATCGAGCATGCCCTTCAGTGCAGTTGCGACCGCTTGTCGTCGCACCGCCTCACGATCACCGGCGAACACATGATGGGTTGACCAGATATGGTGCTCACCCGTTTCCTGCTTCTCGGCCCAACTAAACCACACCAGCCCAACCGGTTTATCCGGTGTACTGCCTCCCGGCCCGGCAATTCCGGTAATGGCGAGACAGAAATGCGCCTGGCTATGACGTAACCCGCCTTGCACCATCTCCTCGGCGGTCTGTTGGCTGACCGCACCCTGCGTGTCGAGGATTTCAACCGGTACATCTAGCAAGTCCTGTTTGGCCTGGTTGGTATAAGTGACAAAACCGCGATCGAACCAGGCAGAACTGCCTGGAATATCTGTCAGCACTTTTGCCACCCAGCCACCAGTACAGGATTCGGCGGTTGCCAGCATACGATGTTGCGCATGCAAGACATTTCCTAACTCTGTTGCCAAAGATCTGAGCGCAGCATCGTCCGCAATATCCAACCTGTGATCTCCTGCAATTGATGATTACTCATTCATCCAGCATTTCCTGAATCACCGCACCAATTTCAAACCCATCACCACGCCGAGGTTTGGCAACCCGCACAACCCGGACTCGCGCATGCAGGGAGGGGGTACTGTCTTCGGGCTGGATTCTGACTTCCAGGTGGGATTCCACCGGCAGTTCGCGCGTGGAAATAAACATCATGCCCCGGCCACTGAGGTTTCTTACTTTGCCAAACTCATTTCCACCGTTGTCGTCCGGTCGAAACATAATGGGGCAATCGACCTCGACCCGGACAGAATCACGTTTTTCGTCATATTCACGCGGCATTTCGCTCCTCCTGTGCCACCCTGATTATACTTTATTGCTGGATAGCACCGACTACTTTAGGGGAAGCAGCACAGCAGATGCAAGCGGCGACCGATGCACTGCCAAATCAAATCCGATACACTCGCAAGCCATGTCCACCCATGTCTCAAAGCAGAAACATACTCCAATGATGCAGCAGTATCTGCGCATCAAGTCGGAATATCCCGATATTCTGTTGTTTTATCGCATGGGCGATTTTTATGAACTGTTTTATGACGACGCCCATGAAGCCTCCCGACTGCTGGATATTACCCTCACCGCCCGGGGTCAGTCCGCTGGCGAACCGATTCCGATGGCGGGTGTGCCCTACCATGCCGTGGATAACTATTTGGCCAGGCTGGTCAAGCAGGGACGTCCCGTGGCCATTTGTGAACAAATTGGCGACCCGGCTACAACCAAGGGACCGGTAGAGCGGGAAGTCGTCCGTATCGTGACTCCCGGCACGGTTACCGATGAGGCCCTGTTGGAAGAACGGCGTGAAAACCTGCTGGCGGCGATTCATGAGACGCCCGAACAGTTTGGTCTCGCCATCCTCGATATGGGCAGCGGCCGCTTTACCTTACTGCAGGTCGATAGCCTCGTCGCCCTGCGCAATGAACTGGATCGGATTAAACCTGCGGAACTGCTGGTCAGTGACAACTTCACCACGGCAATCCTGGAACTGCCCCATGCCTGTTACACCGTCCGACCCGCCTGGCAGTTTGAATACACCTATGCCACACGCCAGTTGTGCGAACAGTTCATGACTGACAACCTCGCCGGCTTTGGCTGTGAAGCAATGGAAGAAGCGGTCAGTGCGGCCGGCGCGTTACTGAACTATGTACGCGAGACACAACGTACCGTTTTGCCTCACCTGCAAGGCCTAAAGGTTGAACTTCCGCATGATTGTGTCCAGCTCGATCCGGCAACCCGCCGCAACCTGGAACTTGAAACCAGCCTGGCCGACCACCCGCAACATACCCTGCTGGCGCTGTTGGATCATACGGCCACCCCAATGGGGGGGCGCCTGTTGCGACGCTGGTTACTTCGACCACTGCGACAGCATACTGAATTAAAAAGCCGGCTGGAGGCCATTACTGCCCTGATTTCAAGCAGTAAAACCGAAACATGCCATAGCCTGCTGCGCCAGATTGGTGACATGGAACGGATTCTGACCCGCATCGGCCTGCGCTCGGCCCGTCCCCGGGATCTGAATCAGCTTCGCCGGGCGCTGGAAACCATTCCCGAACTGCTCGAACAGTTACATCAACTGGATAGCCGGCGGCTGTATGAGTTGCAGCGTGACATGCCCTTGTTCACAGAACTGACTGCATTATTACAACAGGCCATCATTACCCACCCGCCGCTGTTGATTCGCGATGGTGGCGTCATTGCAAGCGGTTATGATGGCGAACTCGATGAGTTGCGCAGCCTGCAGGAAAATGCGGGGGCCGTGCTCTCCGAGATGGAAACGCGTGAACGAGAACAAACTGGCATCGCCACCTTGAAGGTGGGCTACAACCGGGTTCATGGCTATTACATTGAAATCAGCCGCGCCCAGTCCGCCAACGCTCCGCAACACTATCAACGACGCCAAACCCTTAAAGCGGCAGAACGCTACATCACCCCGGAACTGAAAGAACTGGAAGATCGCGTTCTCAGTGCCAATGAACGGGCATTGGCAAGAGAGAAGGCGCTCTATGAGGCACTGCTGGAAAGGCTGAACGAACACCTGCCTCCCCTGCAAACCTGTGCGGCAGCCATTGCCGAACTGGATGTCCTCAATACCCTGACAGAAAGGGCGATCAGTCTCGACTGGGTAGCGCCGAGCTTTAATCACCATGCCGGATTGTTAATCGACGCGGGTCGCCATCCGGTGATCGAACAGGCGCAAACCGAAACCTTTACCCCCAACGATATCAAGCTAAATGATCAGCAACGCATGTTGATCATCACCGGTCCCAACATGGGGGGCAAATCGACCTACATGCGTCAAACCGCCCTCATTGCCCTGCTGGCCCACATGGGCAGCTTTGTCCCGGCCAAGCGGGCTGTGTTTGGTCCACTGGATCGGATCTTTACCCGCATCGGCGCTTCCGATGACCTCGCCTCCGGTCGCTCGACCTTTATGGTTGAAATGACCGAGACCGCAAACATTCTGCACAATGCCACCGAAAACAGCCTGGTTCTAATGGATGAAATCGGGCGTGGCACCAGCACGTTTGACGGCCTGGCCCTGGCCTGGGCCTGTGCCCGGCAATTGGCGCAAAGGGTACGGGCCTTTACCCTGTTCGCGACCCACTATTTTGAACTTACCCACCTTCCGGCAGAGCTCGACAGCTGCAGTAATGTTCACCTGGACGCGATGGAACATGATGACAGTATTGTATTCATGCACCACGTTAAAGCGGGGCCGGCCAGCCGCAGTTATGGACTGCAAGTCGCAGCCCTGGCGGGTGTGCCACGAGAGATGATTGAACTGGCAAAATGCAAACTGACTCAGTTGGAGCAAGGCAATAATGACCGGGCTATACCTGCTGTTGATGAATCCAGCCTGCCGCCTTCAGCCGTGGAAAACTCGCTGGCCGATATTGAACCGGATAGCCTGTCACCCAGGGACGCACTGCAATGCTTATACCAATTAAAAGAATTACTACCTAAAAAAAATAGCTAGCGGAATACCCTGCTTGTTACCGTTTGCATGCTTTCTAACTACAGCTTAGTTGTGGCAAACTCGTGATGCGTAAATTCGAGGGAATACTCAATGACCTATGTCGTAACTGATAATTGTATAAAATGTAAGTACACCGACTGTGTGGACGTCTGCCCGGTAGACTGCTTTCATGAAGGACCCAATTTCCTGGTCATCGATCCCGACGAGTGTATCGACTGCACGTTATGTGAACCGGAGTGTCCTGCCGAAGCGATCTTTGCCGAGGATGATGTGCCGGCCGGCATGGAACACTTTACTGAACTTAATGCCGAACTCACCAAGGAATGGCCGGTAATCAGCGAACAAAAAGATCCGCTTCCCGATGCAGAAGAATGGGATGGCGTGAAGGACAAACTCCAATATCTCGAACGCTAACACAGGGTCAGCCAAGCGGATGTCCCAGCAGGCCATCCAGTTAATCCCCTATGGCCAGGATCCATTACCGATCCTGGCCAAACGCCTGCTAACGGATCATCAACACAAGCTGCCGAACCTGTCTGATGTCACCGTGATACTGGCGGAACCCCAGGCGGCACCCTTATTACGAAGCTGGTTGTTACAACTCAGTACCGCCGAAGGCGTTCCGGCACTGCTTGGCCCCCGTATTGTGACCCTGCGCGACTGGGTCAGACCCTATTATCCTACCGATATGCCGGTGTGCGATCCTCATACGCAGTTATTGACCCTGGTCGAGGCGTTGAGTCAACACCCCGCCTTACTCAAGGCGGCCAATCCGTGGGCGCTCGCCACGGATTTAATCAGCTTGTTCGATGAGCTGACACTTAACCGTATTGATCTGCCTGCCGACCTGGAAGATTTCACTCGTCAATTACAAACGGCTTACGGCCTGCACAACAGTGAGATCAGCGCCCTGGGTCAGGAAGCCCGGCTGGTCCATACCCTGTGGCATGCCTGGCATAGTCAGCTCCAGGCTGACGGCTTAACGGATAACCAGGCAGCCTACCTGCTGGCGTTGACGCAAAGTCTGAAGCAACTCCCCACTGAACAATCTTTGTACCTGGCTGGTTTTCACAACTTTAATCTGGCTGAACTCAACTGGTTAACCACCCTGATGCAACACCAACAAGCCAACCTGTTATTACATGGCCAGGCCGGGGTCGCCCCGGAGCGCTATCATCCGGACGCACCCTTGTCGCACCTGCTGCAGCATCTACCCGATATAAAATCTGAACCCGTCAGCGATGAAGCCTATAGTGCGGCGCTTACACTGCTGTTCGATGAAACGGCCGGGAGCTTGCAGGCACGATCGCAGACCTTGCGGCAACGTTACCCGGAGAGTCCGCTTGCCCCCCGGCTTGAAGTGCTGATGGCCCAGAGTGCCGAGGATGAAGCCAACGCCATTGATATTCAGGTACGACAATGGCTGCTGCAGGGCAAGCAACGTATAGGCATAGTGACCGAAAATCGTCGTCTGGCACGACGGGTACGAGCCTTGCTGGAACGGGCCGATATTACATTGCAAGATGAGGCCGGCTGGGCGCTTTCCACCACCAGTGCCGCCGCCAGCCTGGAACGCTGGCTGGAATGCCTCGAGGAAGACTTCGCTCATCTCCCCTTGCTGGACTTACTCAAATCACCATTCCTTTTCCCGGATCTCGATCCCGATCAGGTTCGGTTTGCCACTTTGCGACTCGAGCAGGACATCATCCTGCACGAAAACATCGCCCGCGGCCTAAGCCGTTACCGGCAACATATTCAGGACCGCCGACAACGCTTGCCTGACTGGATGGCCGATAATGCCAACAGCCTGCTGCACTTGCTTGACCGGCTGGAGGCCGCCGCCGCCCCGTTGCATTCGCTGTTGACGGAACGCCAGGGGCCTTCGGTCTGGCTGGAGGCATTACAGTCCAGCCTGCAACAACTCGGCATCACGGAGTGCTTCGCCGACGACCCGGCCGGCAGCCGACTGTTACAGGCGCTTGAGCAAATGCAGCAGGCGGCCCGCCATAGCAACATGCCATTGAGCTGGCTGGATCTGCGCACCTGGCTGGGACGTACTTTAGAACAGTTTCATTTTCAGCCGCCGGGCAGTGGCCAGGGCGTGTATTTGCTGGGCTTGGCTCAGAGTCGATTGCAACGCTTTGATGCGTTGATCATCGGGAGTGCTGAACGGGATCACCTGCCCGGTCATCCTGACCCTTCTCCCTTTTTTAACGAAGCAGTGCGGCGGGAACTGGGACTGCCGGCAGCCACCGAACTGCTAGCGGAACGCTTTCATCATTTTCGGCGCTTGTTGGAAAGCGCGCCCCAGGTACTGATCACAGCACGCGCCGAGCAGGACGGGGAACCGATTCCCGCCAGCCCATGGCTGGAAGCCCTGCAGGCACTCCATCAGCTAGCCTGGAATGAGGTCTTGGTCGCGCCTGGATTGAAGGCCCTGCTGCTGGAGCCTGCCGCGCGGGTACGACGTGGCGATACTGCGCCACTCCCGGCCCTGCAGACAATGCCGGCCCCCTCGCTTCCGACTGCCCTGCAACCTGCGGCCTTTTCTCCCAGTAGCTATCAACAACTGCTCGATTGTCCCTATCAGTACTACGCCGCGCGTTGCCTGGGACTGTCACCGCCTGAAGAAATTCGTCAGGCCTTATCCAAAGCGGATTACGGCCAACGCATTCACCAATGTCTGCAGGCTTTTCACAGCCAGGTCGCGGAATTACCGGGGCCCTTTAGCGGTAGACTCACGCCAAAGCGTCGCGATGAGGCCGTTGGCCTGATGAGCCAGATTGCCGAAGCGGTATTCAGCCAGGATCTGGCTGATAACTTTGAACATCATGGTTGGTTACAACAGTGGCAACAACAAATTCCCGCCTATATCGACTGGCAAATAAAACGCAACCGCGAGTGGCGGGTGAAGGAAACGGAAAGCCGGCATGAGTTGGCGCTCACTGAGCGACTCAAGATCGCCGGCCAGCTTGATCGTATCGACAGCGACGAGAACCAGCTTGGAATTCTCGATTACAAGACCGGCCAGATTCCAAAACAAAATGAAGTGCTCGAGGGTGAGGCCGTGCAACTGCCTATCTACGCCTTGCTGGCCACATCGGGTCAACAGCCGGTACGGGAAGTGGCCTATCTGGATTTAAGCAGCAAGGCAAAGATAGACGTGCCCTATACCCTGGCTGAAGAGGAACTCAATGTGCTAAGTCAGGGGATCGCAAGCCGCTTAAGCCATATTGTTCAACAAATCGAGCAAGGCACCGGTTTGCCTGCCTGGGGTGGCACAGAAACCTGCCAGTACTGTGACATGAAACTGCTCTGTCGCCGTCAGGCCTGGGATGACTGACGCCGGGCAAAAAAAAGGCGATCATCCTGATCGCCTCGTTGCAAGTTCCCTTTCGGGCATCCTTCCCAATTGCTGCTTCCAGACACGGAGCCGCTGCTGGGGCCAGCGGCGACTACCGCCTCATTCCCTTTATTCCTCCATGGTCAGGCGTTCCTGCCCGATGCACATCTCCTTGTGCCCATTCCCTGTTGCTTGGTATGTCTAAGAGTACCAAGCTATACCCGGAATACAAGTGCGTACTTATAAACTGTGATCCCGCTCGCAGTTCCACAAAGGTCGGCAGGCAAACCCCGACATTGCCGCTGCTGAAACAAGCCGGGTTAGAATGAACTTATGCCAAAGGCGAATCACCTAAATGACTGAGCAAAGTAGCGCAAGCGTCCTTAGCGGCAATGCCACGGTTCAGGCTTCCGCGGGCAGTGGCAAAACCTATCTGCTAGTAAGCCGCATTATTCGACTGTTATTGGAAGGGGCACGTCCGGAAGCGATTCTGGCCATCACTTTTACCCGTAAAGCTGCCGCCGAAATGCAGGAACGCCTGCTGCAACGCGTATTTGAGCTGGCGGCAAGCGACACCAAAATGCTTGAACAGAGGCTGCATGAGCTTGCACTCGATCCACAGCAACCTGCTCTGCTGGAAAAGGCGCGTAACCTTTATGAAATCCTGTTGCGTAGTCCGCAACCGGTACAGACAACCACCTTCCATGCTTTCTGTCAGGATTTACTCCGACGCTTCCCCCTGGAGGCGGATGTTCCGCCAGGATTTGAACTACTTGATCAAACCGGCACTTTCCATGATCAGGCCTGGGAGGCCTTGATGGTGGAAGCATCAAACAACCCCAATAATCACGTCAGCCTTGCGCTGTCCAACTTGTTTACTGAGCTCGGTTTATACAACAGCCATAAATCACTGGATGAATTCCTGGCACATCGCAGTGACTGGTGGGCCTATACCCTGGAGGAAACAGAACCGGTGGCGATGGCATACCAGGTCTTGCAGGCACAACTGGGTGTGGATTGGGACATCGAACCGGTTGCGATATTTTTCAAGACAACTTCAGTGCAACAAACCTTGCAAGAATTTATTGCATTGCTGGATAAACACCCTATTGCAAGTAACAAGAAAACACAGGAAACGATAGCTCGTGCGCTCGATCTGCAATGTGAGCTCGAAACTCGTTTCACTGAACTTTGGAACGCCTTTTATACCCAAAATGGCGACCCGCGTGTTCGCAAATCAAGTAAAACCCTTGTTACCAAACTGGGAGAGCAAGGCGCCGAACGATTAATTGAATTACATCACCAGTTATGCGCACAACTCGGCGCTGTACAGGAAAAGCTCGCGGCACGCCATACCCTCAAAATCAATACGCATTGGTATCTGGCCGGCCAGCGCTATCTGGAGCATTTTCAGCGCATCAAACAGGAACAGCGACTACTGGATTTTACCGATCTGGAATGGAAAACCTTCCTGCTCCTCAACCATGCCGACAACGCCCTCTGGGTTCAGTACAAACTGGATAGTCGTATTGAACACCTGTTGATTGATGAGTTCCAGGATACCAATCCCACCCAATGGCATCTGGTCAAACCGCTGTTGGAAGAGATGGCAAGCCATACTGATACACCGACACGCAGCGTCTTTCTGGTCGGTGATGCCAAACAATCTATTTACCGTTTTCGCCGCGCTGAACCTCGTCTGTTTGATAATGCCAGTCACTGGTTAGAGACACAGTTGGGCGCAATCTCTCATCCCCTGAATAAATCGTGGCGCTCGGCACCGGCCATTATCAACTTCGTCAACCGAGTCTTCAGTCAGGGGGAGTTATATTCGCGTCTTAGCCATTTTGATCCACACACTGTGCATTATCAGCAGCGCTGGGGAGAGGTCACCCTGCTACCGCTGGCCCGGGAACCGGAACTGGAACTAGCCGGCCCGACGGGCTTGCGTAACCCGCTGGAGAAACCCCGCCCAGAAGCGCGCAGCCAACGTTATCGACATGAGGCAGAAACCATCGCTGCCACCATTCAGGAACTGATTAATGCAGCCACGCCGATCGGGGATGAAAATACAGCCCGGTCTCTGCGTTACGCCGATATCCTGATTCTGTTGCGCAGCCGAACCCACATCGGTGCATATGAGAAAGCCTTACGAGAAGCAAATATTCCCTATCTGGGCGCAGAACGCGGCACCCTGTTGGACAGTCTTGAAGTCAATGACATGATCAACCTGTTGCAATGGCTGAATATGCCGCATGACAACCTGGCGCTGGCCGGCGTTTTGCGCTCTCCCTTATTCGCTGTTGCTGATAATGACCTGATACGCTTGACCCAGTCCGGCCGAGGCGCCTGGTGGGACCGGCTCGAGACACTATGCGCGGAGATCGAAACCGATGCCCCGTTATCCCGGGCATTCCGCCTGCTGACCCAATGGCGTGCGCTGGCCGGCCACATCCCGGTCCACGATTTGCTGGATCGTATTTACAGTGAAGGTCATGTGCTGGCGCGATTCCGTGCCGCTTTCCCCTCCCATTTGCAAGCACGAGTCAGCGCGAATCTTACCCGTCTGCTGGAACTGGCGCTGGAGATGGACAGTGGCCGTTACCCCAGTCTAATGCGCTTCATTCATTGGCTGAATGAACTCCGGCAACAGCAACATGATGCCCCTGACGAGCCGGTGAGTAGTGGCGAAATAAATCGGGTGCGACTGATGACCATCCATGCCGCCAAGGGCCTTGAGGCGGCCGTGGTCTTCCTGGTTGATGCCGCCCGATCTCCCCCGGCACGCAACGCCTATAGTGTGCTGTGTGACTGGCCGGTGGAGGAGTCACGTCCCACTTGTCTATTGCTTAATCCCGTGCAACAGCAACGTGATACGTTGAGCGATAAATTGTTGCAACAACAACAGCAAGACGAACTGCGTGAAGAGACCAATCTGCTGTATGTGGCGCTGACCCGCAGCTGTCAGTTATTGTATATCTCCGGCTGCCTACCACAGAAGGGAAAACAACTGAGCTGGTATGGTCACATTGCCGGCCAGTACGACCTTGATCCCCTCTCGCTTGATGCGCCCCGTGTCTTGGAGACATTGAACTCGCCACCGACCATCCGTGCCAGGCATCCGGAAGGAACACAAAGCCTGGAGCCAAGTGTTGACCCGCGACTGTCCCGACCCTTACGGCTGGCGCCGATCTATCGTGAAATTGCCCCCAGCCGGCAACTGGCTAACCAGCAAGCCACTGGCGCGGTAAGTGATGAGGATGGCCGCCTGCGCGGTATCCTTATCCATCGTATGCTGGAACTGTTGAGTAGTGAAGAGTGCTTGAATCCGCAAGCCATCGCCAGTCAACTGGGTCTGCAGGTTGATGCGGCAGAACTTGAACATTGCTGGCAAGAAGCACAGCAAATCCGGCAACACCCGGCAATGCAGGCCTTCTTCGACCCTGCCTGTTTCATCCAGGCGTTCAATGAAGTCCCCATTCTGTATCGACGAGAAGACACCACGGTGCATGGCGTGATAGATCGCTTGCTACTGACTGAAACAGAGGCACTGGTGATTGACTACAAAACCCACCGCCACGCCAACATGGATAACCTGACACAATTGGCTGAACCCTACTTTGAGCAACTGGACTATTACCGCCGAGGTGTGCAACAACTCTGGCCGTCACTACCGGTACGTGCCCTCCTGCTGTTTACCGCCTGTGCCGGTATTGTCGAGCTGCCGGCAGAATTTCCGAATTGAATTCGTAGCAGACAAGCCTTATATGAAAGCGCATATACGCAGCCAGCAATCTGGATGAAGAGGACCTTATGAATCAGGCTACCAGTTTTGAAGTTACTGAACAGAATTTTGCATCTCAGGTCATTGAGGCATCACACCAGCAACCTGTGCTGGTTGATTTTTGGGCCACCTGGTGTGGTCCCTGCCAATCACTGATGCCCATCCTGGAGCAGTTAGCACAGAGTTACCAGGGCAAGTTTCTGCTAGCCAAAGTGGAGATTGATTCACAACAAGGGCTGGCGAGTCAGTTCGGGGTTCGCAGTGTCCCCACCGTCAAGCTCGTCAAGAACGGCCAGATCGTCGATGAATTTACCGGCGCCTTACCCGAAAGTCAGATTCGTACATTTCTGGACAAACATATCGAAAACGAATCTGACCAACTCATGCAACAGGCGCTCATGCTATACCAACAGGGAGACAGCGAGGCCGCCTTGTCGCAAATGGGACAAATCATGCAGGCGCACCCGGACAATCTGAATAACAAGCTGATTTATACCAACATCCTGTTACGTGAGCAGCATGTTGATGAAGCCAAAAAGTGGTTGGAAAGTTTGTCTGCGGAAGCAAGCGACAACCCGCAAGTCCAGGCCATGCAGGCACAACTGGAATTCATTCACATCGTGGACAATGCGCCGGACATGGCAAGCTTGCAGCAGCAGGTTGCTGATGATCCTGACAATAGTGAAGCACGTTACCAGTTAAGCGCACATGCTATTTTGCAAGGACAGTTCGAAATCGCGTTCGAGCAATTACTCGAAGTAGTTAAACGGGATCGGCAGTTCCAGGATGATGCCGGGCGCAAGGCACTGCTAAAATTATTTGATCTTCTCGGTGACCAGCATGAGCTGGTCAGTAGCTATCGCCGCAAACTGGCGATGGCATTGAATTAGGACCGCCGTAACAACAAGCCCCCTTAACGGGGGCTTTGTGTTTTAGAAATCAATTGCAGGCAACATTATTGCATTGCATGTCCGTCCAGCATCGTCTTTAACCTGTCAGCCGGCACGTATCCCGGTAAGATCTGGCCTTGCTCCGTAACGATAGCGGGTGTCCCGCGAATCCCAAGACGCTGTGCCAGTGCAAATTGTTGCGCCACAGGATTGTCGCAATCTTTCGCTTTCACTTCCTGACCCTGTTTGGCGCGGGTCATGGCTTCTGTCCTATCTTTGGAACACCACACCGATACCGCTTTTTGATAGGAACCGGAATTAAGGCCGGCACGAGGATAAGCCATATAGCGTACCTGGATGCCGGCTTTATTGTAGTTGGCCATCTCGTTGTGCAGTTTGCGGCAATAACCACAGTCGATGTCGGTAAACACCGTTACGGTATGCTGCGGCTTTTTCGGACCGTAGATGATCATCGACCCCTCGCCCTGGGCATTGACAGCCGCAATACGCATCTTGTCCCGTAACGCAGTAGACACATTGACTCCCGTCTGCAGATCAATCAGATCACCGTCAATCGCATAACGGCCATCGGTGCTGATATAAAACATCTGTGGCGGAACCATGACTTGATACAGACCGGGTAATGGAGAAGGCTGAATCGCCTCAAGCGGAATATCCGGAATCATCTTTTGTACCGCCGCATGGGCTTGCTTGATGTCCGCATCGGCATCGGCCATGGCCGGTGTATTCAGGAAAACTAACGCGCCAGCCGTAACCAGCAGTTTGATAAGGAAATTCATGGGGAAACGAGACCTCAATGACAGTAGCAGAATATGGAGCTTATGATGGCGGAATTATATCCCATCCGACCTTGCCAGGTGTGACAACATCCCACACTTTGGGTTCAACCCCGGGGATGATGCCGGGCATGCAGGTCCTTGAGACGGGCCCGTGCCACATGGGTGTAGATCTGGGTGGTTGACAGATCGCTGTGACCGAGCAGCATTTGCACCACCCGCAGGTCAGCGCCATGATTCAGCAGATGCGTTGCAAAGGCATGCCTCAGGGTATGGGGCGAAAGTGCCTTCTCGATACCCGCGCTCCGGGCATGTCGTTTAATCATGTACCAGAATGCCTGGCGGGTCATCGCTTCACGGCGCTGGGTCACAAACAGGGCATCACGAGTCTGGCCATTCAGCAGTGCGAGACGCACATCCTGTATATAGCGTTGCAGCCAGTTCATCGCTTCGTCTCCCAGGGGAACCAGTCGCTCCTTGTTACCTTTGCCGGTAACACGAATCACCCCCTGCTGCAGGTTGAGCTGCATAACCGTGAGGTTAACCAGCTCCGAAACCCGCAGGCCACTGGCATAGAGGACTTCCAGCATGGTCCGATCCCGCATTCCCAAAGGCGTCTGGGTATCCGGTGCAGCCAGCAGCGCTTCGACCTCGAGCTCGGTCAGGGTTTTGGGCAAGGGCCGCCCCAGCTTGGGGGCCTCGATCAGCGCAGTGGGGTCCTGGCTAATCCGGTTTTCCCGCCGTAACCAGGCATAAAAACGTCGCAGGGTCGAGAGCAAGCGCGCGGTACTTCGCGGGCTGGCCTTGGCCGCGACACGCTGAGCCAGATAGGTCTGCACATCATCACGCCCAACAGCCGTTAAATCAGTTTGCTGTTGGCTGGCGAGCCAGCGGGCATAAGCATTGAGATCATTCCGATAGGCAACCAGGGTATTTTCACTCAAGCCCCGTTCCATCCAGATGGCATCAAGAAACTGTTCAATCAGGGGACTCGGCTGATTCATCGTATTATTTCAAGGTATCACTAAACAGGGGCGCCTTCATGCTCCAGTAGCCAACGCTTCATTGCCAGCTGCTTGCCCTGGGTCTCACCGCCAAAACCACCAAGTCCCGTGGCGGCTACAACCCGATGACAGGGAACCAGCAAAGGGACCGGGTTCTGCCGGCAGGCATTGCCCACGGCACGTGGACTGGACTTGAGTTGTGCGGCCAATTGTCCATAGGTACGGGTCTGCCCGGCCGGGATTTGTTGCAGCGCCCGCCAAACCCGCCGTTGATAGGCCGTACCCCGGTTTTCCATGGTCACGTCAAAGCTGGCGTGGGGTTCTTCCGCAAAGTAACGGCTCAGCTGCTCACCCAGTTGCTTAAGTACACCCGTGTAGTGCGGGTCATAACGAACAGCGGCGGCCTGAGGCTCAAACTGACCCAGCTCCAGCCCGGTAACGCATTCATTCTCCAACGTGACTTCAATCGAGCCGATAGGAGTCTGATAGTGTGCTTTTGTCATCAGTTACCCTTCCCTGTTCGTAGGTTCACTCAATCCAGAGTAGCATTTCCCAACCACTTGTCATATTAATCGAACTTATGCGGCAGATTATCTTCAGTTAACTGCTACTCTGGCTCTGGCCCAGTCTGGTTTTTAATCCACAAAAAAGCGGCCTGTGGCCGCTTACTTTAATTACTGATTTAACCAGAGTTTCTGTAACTGGCGGTTTAACACCGCACGCCGTCCCGGGTCCGTGGTCGTTCTCAATAATTGTTGAAACAGGACGCGGGCATCTCGGACCATCCCGGCATGGGCCAGGGCATCGGCAGCCTGGTAGCGCGCCGTCTGGCCCCATGGGTCTCCCGCCTTCGGATCCAGTAACATGGCGGACTTGAGATAAAGCCGTGCCGCTTCAGCATAAGCCTCGCTTGCCTTACGCGACTCTGCCATCCAGTAATACAACTCACGCTGTAATTTGGGATCTTTAGTGCGTTGCATCACCTTGAGGAACAAGTCATAAGCCGCATCATGCGCCTTGACCGTTTGCAGGTCGAAGACCACCTGCAACAACCGATCAAGTTGTTCCTGGCTCAGTTTCGGGTTTGCGGCAAGAATTGTGTTTAAGGATTCAGCCCCCGCCTCGGTATTGCCGCCCATGATTAAAATACGCGCGCGCCGCAGTTCCCAAAAATATTTGTCCGTCCCGTCGGGCGGAACCTGAATCGTTGCCATCAGGGCAGAAGCCAGGTTGATATCCGAATCTGCCAGGGCCACGTCCACCAAGACATGCCTTGCCGCGAGGGGAATCATTTCATAATCGGCATATTGTCGAGTATCCAGAAACAGCGCGCGTAACAGGTTGCCCCCTTGCTTACGTTTACTCAACCTGGCAACGAATTTCTGTGCCGCCAGGTTGCGGCTCGCTTCAGTCTCGCCTTGCAGCATAAGCAAGGCATACAAGGAACGCGAGCGCACTGGCTGTTTCTTCGCCGCCTTGGCAGCCGCATCAAACCATTGCTTGTCCTGGCCGATCAGGAATTGCGCCTTATTCCCCACATGGGTGGCAAAATCGATATAGGCATTCCACAGGGCATCGGGAGTGAAGTCGAACAAGCCCTCCGGCAACGGCATGTCACGATTAGCCGCAATGACATGCTCCAGCGCATTGGCCGTGGAAGCGCGATCACCACTGCGCATCGCTGCCTCAGCTGCCACCGCCCAAAGTTGCAGCCGCAGCGCCGGATCCACCCAGTCACCCCGCATCTGGCGTAAAGCAGCCTGCAAGATCTTACGTGGCGGCCGGCTGTCACTGCGTAACTGCGCAAGTAAATACAGGGCGGCGGCATGAGGATCCTTGAGATCTCCTGCGAGTAAATCAACCGCCTCATCAGCCCGGTTTGCACTCAACAGGATATGTGCCCGGGTTATTCTGGCCTGAACATCCTGATCACCGTAATCCTGGTAAAACCGAACTGCTGCAAGGTTGGCATCCTCAACGGACCCATCGACCATATAGCTATCCATTACCATGCGGCGCCATCGGGTCAGCCACTGCGGAGATTCAGGATGACTCAAGGACAAAGTCCAGATCAGTTCCTGTAACAACAACTGGGCTGATTTGCCTTTACCGAGCTTGATAAAACCATCAGCACGTTGCGTAATTGCCCAACGATTAAAGTCTGCAGGTAATTCCGGTGGCAGGGTTTCCAGACGTTTAACTAATGACAGCCAGTCGGCACTCTGCTGGTAGATACGAATCCGTTCGCGTTCCCAGGCCATCCAAACCTCAGGATCCGTGCTCGCTCCCGGTTGCAGGGTATCAATCGAGTGTTGGGCAAGCAGGGCGGCTCCGCTATTGGCCAGGGCGCGCACTTCGGCAAAGTCACTGTCATCAATCGCCCAAGCAGGCAACGCCAGCAACATACTCAAGAGTATGAGTGGTAAAACAAGACAGGATTTTATTTTCAAGTTCCGCATAAAAAAAGAGTAACACCGGCGAGGATGTTACCCTTTGTATAGAATGTTATCCATTGATAGACAACGGGCAATCCCTGCCGCCCGCAGCGTTGACCTTACCTGGCCAGTTTTTCCTTGATACGTGCCGCCTTACCGGTACGCTCACGCAGATAGTACAGTTTAGCCCGACGCACATCGCCGCGGCGCTTGACTGTGATGTCAGCAACACTGGGGCTGTGAGTCTGGAACACACGTTCAACACCTTCGCCGTGGGAAATCTTGCGTACGGTAAACGCGGAATTGATACCACGATTACGCTTGGCGATCACCACACCTTCAAATGCCTGCAGACGTTCACGGCTACCTTCTTTGACCTTTACCTGCACAACGACGGTATCACCCGGAGAGAAGTCCGGTATGTCCTTCAATTGTTCTGCGTCCAATTCACTAATAATGTTACTCATGGTTTGCTCCCAAGCAAATGCTCGCTTTAATCTCTACTTACTCAACCTCGTGCTCGCGAATAAATTCCGCCAGCAAGGACTCTTGTTCCGAATTCAAATCCAGGCCTTCAAGCAGGTCCGGGCGTCTCAACCAGGTGCGACCCAGCGCCTGTTTGTAGCGCCAACGCGCAATGGCCTGGTGGTCACCACTTAACAACACGTCCGGAACCGAAATACCATCGATTTCTTCCGGCCGGGTAAACTGTGGATGATCCAGCAATCCTTGCACAAAGGAATCCTGCACCGCGGACTCCTCATGCCCCAATGCTCCGGGCAACAGACGGGTAATACCGTCAATCATCACCATCGCAGCCAGTTCACCGCCACTCAAGACGTAATCGCCGATGGACCATTCTTCATCGACTTCAGCCGCGATGACCCGCTCGTCCACACCTTCATACCGGCCACAAACCAGTACCAGATTAGGCTGTTTCGCCAGTTCCGCCAGACCATGCTGGTCCAGTTTACGGCCCTGGGGTGACAAATAAATCACCCGGGTTTTGCCATCAGCCATCGCCCGCGCTTCACGGATCGCATCCCGCAAGGGCTGTACCATCATCACCATGCCGGGACCACCACCGTAAGGCCGGTCATCAACTGTTTGATGTCGATCCGGGGCATAATCACGCGGGTTCCAGGTCGTCATGTCCAGAATACCGCGATTGACCGCCCGTCCAGGGATGCCATAGTCGGTCAGCAGCTGAAACATCTGCGGGAAAAGGGTAATAACATCAATCCGCATCTTGTTTCGTTCCGCCCGATCCTAGAATTCAGGGTCCCAGTCCACCGTTAGTTGACCGTTTTCGAGATCAACCTTCTGAATGACTTGTTGCCGAATGAAGGGAATCAAATGTTCCCGTCCTTGCTCGCCGGCTTCCCTGACCACCAGCACGTCATTCGCACCGGTTTCCATCAAACTCACGACACGACCCAGCTCTATACCTAGCGTGGTAATAACCTTCAGGCCGCGAAGCTCACTCCAGTAATATTCATCCTCACCCGCCGCCGGCAATTGATCTTGCCGAATAGCGATAGTACTGCCAATCAATTCAGCGGCGGCATCGCGATCATGGCAGTTCGCCAGTTGGGCAACAATACCCTTGCCATGGGGCCTGCCTGCTATTATTTCATACGGTTGCCACCCATCCTGCCGCCGCAAGTACCAGGGTGAGTAGTTGAGAATATTGTCTCGCGGTTCCGTATCAGAGTAGACCTTGATCCAGCCTTTCACTCCGAATAATCCGGACACCCGTCCCAGCAAAATCATGCCGGGGTCTTCTGCTGCCGTCATCACTCGCCGCTCAACGCCGACTCCGTCTGGACCAGCGTATTCAAAAATCAGGCTGCCGCGTTATCCTTCAGCAGCTTGCCGACGCGTTCTGAAGTCTTGGCACCCTGACCCAACCAATGGTCAACACGGCCGGTATCAATGTTCAAACGAACTTCATTGCCTTGCGCAGTCGGGTTGAAGAAACCGACGCGCTCGATGTACCGACCGTCACGACGGCTACGGCTGTCAGTGACCACGATGTGGTAGAAAGGGCGCTTCTTGGCGCC
>CBDUOW010000007.1:0-23585 GCA_965368945.1 uncultured Gammaproteobacteria bacterium | reverse complement strand
CTTTTCCGCGTCCCTGCCGATCAGGCCGGGCCGATATTTGAAGGTTTGAAATCAAGAGGCGTACTGGTAAAAAATCTGGATAAAGCCGGTGGTGTCCTGAAAGATTGTCTCCGTGTGACGGTAGGTACGCCGGAAGAAAATACCGCCTTCATCACTGCCTTAACCCAGGTATTAGCCTGAACCTGCAGGTTAATCAATTCCGGCTGGTATTCTCTATTCCAGCTATAGCCATGATATTTTAGAGTTACTGTTCCTGTTTTGGCCGTTGCATTACAGTCGCCTCGGCTTCAAAGTTTTCCCCACGTCGGATGCCGCTGATTTTTACTGTCGAGCCGGGTTTGGCCTGACTGATGAGGGTGAGGGCGGTGCGAACATTTTTAACTTCTGCGCCGTTGATCCGGGTAATTACGTCGCCGCGCGTCAGGCCGGCTTGATCCGCCGGACCGTTACGGATGATATTGGAAATGATCACACCATCAAGGGACTCGAGCTCAAAGGACTGAGCCAGATCTTCGGTGATGTTCTGAATTGCAACACCCAGCCAGCCACGAATGACTTCACCGTGTTCGATGATTTGTTGCATGACATCGCGCGCCAGATCGATCGGGATTGCGAAACCGATCCCCTGGGAACCGCCACTGCGGGAAAAGATCGCGGTATTGATGCCGATCAGATTGCCATTAGCGGTGATGAGCGCACCGCCCGAGTTGCCGGGATTAATTGCCGCATCGGTTTGAATAAAATTCTCATAGGTATTTATGCCCAGCATATTTCGGCCCGTGGCGCTGACAATACCTGAGGTCACGGTCTGACCGACGCCGAAGGGATTGCCGATTGCCAGTACCACATCACCCACACGCAATTGTTTGGAATGCCCAAGGGTGATGGATTGCAACTGCGGCGCTGCAATCTTGAGAATAGCCAGATCGGTGTCGGGATCAGTGCCCACGACTTTGGCTGAAGCGGTACGACCGTCGCGTAACGCTATCTCGATTTCATCAGCAGCCTCGATAACATGATTGTTGGTCAGGATATAACCTTCAGAACTGATAATGACGCCGGAGCCGAGACTGGACTCAAGTCGTTGTTGTGAGTTGTCCTGGTTATCCCCGAAAAAATGCCGAAACAGGGGATCCTCCATCAAAGGGTGAACCCGCTTGGTCACCAGTTTCTGGGTGAAGATATTGACCACGGCCGGGGCCGCCTTTTCGACAGCATCGGCGTAGGAACTGGTGGAAGATGATGGCCTGTTGCCGTTACTCAGAGGCGCTTCCTTGACTTCGATAATGTGTCGTTGCTGTTCCTGTTGCACATCTGCCTTGAATTGTGGATAGAGGTAAAGGATCACAAAGGCTGCTGCCAGGCCAATCGTGGCAAACTGAAAAATAAAAACGACGAATTTGTTGATACGCATAATCGTGCTGAAATTAGGTTAGAATCGGCTCAAAGCGAACAGCAATATAATACTGCTAACGGTTACAGAGGAACACGCCTCCAGGGCCATCTTAACATTGAATAAGGGTCAGTCGCGCATGATCGAATTGAAGGAACTGGTAGCCTATACCAATGATCTACTCGAGATAGATCGCTTTCAGGATTATTGCCCCAATGGTTTGCAGGTAGAAGGCAAGCCACAAATCCAACGCCTGATCAGTGGTGTCACTGCCAGCCAGGCTTTGATCGATGCGGCAATTACCAGCCAGGCGGATGCGATCCTGGTTCATCACGGCTATTTCTGGCATGGTGAAGATGCACGGATAGTAGGCATGAAGCAGCGTCGCATCAAAAGCCTGCTCGACCATAATATCAATCTGCTGGCATATCATTTGCCATTGGATGCCCACCCGGTCTATGGGAATAACGTCCAGTTGGGAAAGCGGCTGCAACTCACGGTTGAAGGGCAGTTTGGTCCGGATATACCGCCGATTGGTTTATACGGCCGGCTGGCTGAGCCCATGTTGGCAGTGGATTTTGCGGATCACCTCGAGGTAAAGCTGGCGCATCGACCCCTGCACGTCCCGGCCGCCAGCAAATCGATACAGAGTATTGCCTGGTGTACGGGTGCGGCCCAGGGTTATATCGAGCAGGCCATCGCCCTCGGAGTCGATGCTTATTTGACCGGAGAGGTGTCAGAACAGACGGTACACCTGGCACGGGAAGGAGGCATCCATTTTTATGCGGCCGGCCACCATGCCACGGAACGTGATGGTGCGCGTGCCCTGGCTGAACATCTGGCACAGCAATTCGACCTTGAACAGCAATTTATCGATATTCCGAATCCCGTATAACTTATTGAATCACTAGGTAATATTCAGCTTGTTCTTGACCGTTTGAGTGCGATCCGCGACAATGCGCGCCCAACTCCGGGGCCTTCACGAGATTTTGATTAGTGATTACAGCGTTATTCCTGTCGACCATAGCGCAGGCAGTGAGGTGGAAGTCGCGAGACCGAATTTTCTATCCTAATTGGGGAGATTTTTAATGAGTACAGATGGCGTTGATACCAGCCGACGCCGCTTTCTGACAGCCGCGACCACGGTAGTGGGAGCGGTTGGGGCAGCGGGTGTGGCGGTTCCCTTCATTACGTCCATGTGGCCCAGTGCACGTGCCCAGGCGGCGGGTGCACCGGTGGAAGCAGACATCAGCAAGCTTGAGCCCGGCGCCATGCTGACCGTCGAATGGCGCGGCAAGCCGGTTTGGCTGGTGCGTCGTACGGAACAAAACCTCACCGATTTGAAATCACTCGATGGGTCGCTGCGTGATCCGGATTCCCTGGTCGAACAACAACCGTCTTACGCGAAAAATGAATATCGCTCCATCAAGCCGGAAGTGGCCATCCTGATCGGTATCTGTACTCACCTGGGTTGTTCCCCGACCTTCCGGCCGGAGATTGCCCCGGCTGACCTGGGGCAGGCATGGCGTGGCGGTTTCTTCTGTCCCTGTCACGGTTCGCGCTTTGATCTTGCCGGGCGGGTTTACTCGGGCGTGCCGGCACCTACCAACCTCGAGGTGCCACCGCATATGTATATCAGCGACACCCGTCTTCTGATTGGTAAAGATCAAGGAGCCGCATAATGAGTAAGATGCAGGAATTCATGGGATGGGTGGACGCTCGCTTCCCCATGACCAAGATGTGGGAAGAACACCTTTCCAAGTATTACGCCCCTAAGAACTTCAATTTCTGGTATTTTTTCGGCTCCCTGGCGTTGCTGGTACTGGTGCTTCAAATCGTGACCGGTATTTTCCTCACCATGCACTACAAGCCGGATGCGGAGCTCGCCTTTGCCTCGGTGGAATACATCATGCGCGATGTGAATGGCGGCTGGATCATTCGCTACATGCACTCCACCGGGGCCTCAGCCTTTTTCATCGTCGTCTATCTGCACATGTTCCGCGGGCTGATGTACGGCTCCTTCAAGAAGCCGCGTGAACTGATATGGATCTTCGGCATGCTGATTTATCTGGCGTTGATGGCTGAAGCCTTCATGGGCTACCTGTTGCCCTGGGGCCAGATGTCCTACTGGGGTGCGCAGGTGATCGTTAATCTGTTTGGCGCGATTCCGGTGATTGGTCAGGACCTGTCCATCTGGATCCGGGGTGACTATGTGATTTCCGATGCTACCCTCAACCGGTTCTTTGCCTTCCATGTGATTGCGGTGCCGTTAGTCCTGCTCGGCCTTATCGTAGCGCACATCCTTGCGCTGCATGAAGTGGGTTCCAACAACCCGGATGGGATCGAAATCAAAAAGAACAAGGGCCCCGATGGCCTACCGCTTGATGGAATTCCGTTCCATCCCTACTACTCGGTGAAAGACATCGTCGGCGTTGTGGTGTTCCTGATGTTCTTTGTCGCGGTCATGTTCTTCCTGCCGGAAATGTTCGGCTATTTCCTTGAGCAGGCCAATTTTATCCCGGCGGATCCGCTCAAGACCCCGGAGCACATTGCCCCAGTCTGGTACTTCACGCCGTTTTACACGGTACTGCGTGCCGTCCCGGATCCGTTCCTGGGCGTTATCGCCATGGGTGCCGCAGTAGTGATCCTGTTTTTCCTGCCGTGGATTGATCAGAACCCGATCAAGTCCGTGCGTTATCGCGGTCCATTAAATCTCATGAATCTGCTGTTCTTTGCTGTCGCCTTCATTTACCTCGGCTACCTGGGGGTGAAACCGCCCGAGCCGGTATTGGCGGAAATGGGACTGCGTTTCTCTGAAGTGTACTTCCTGTTCTTCTTCGTGCTGTGGTTCCACAGCAAGACTCGCAGTGCCGGCTTTAGCTATGCGTCGCTTATCGTACTGGTTGGGATCTATTCCCTTTACGATGTGGCGCGTATTAGTGAGGCGAATATGACGCTGACGACCATTGGTTGGCTGATTCCGACAGGCTATCTGGCCTTTATGCTGTTGGCACCACTGTTTACCAATCTGAACCAGGAAAAGCCGGTTCCCGAGAGGCTGACAAAATGAAGAATATTATTACTGCACTTTTGATAACATTGATGCCGGCATTGGGCCTGGCTGCTGCTGGTGGTGTCCATCTCGACAAGGCCGATGTGGATTTACATAACCAGGCTTCCTTACAGAACGGTGCGAAACTGTTCGTCAATTACTGCCTGAGTTGCCATTCCGCGGCTTACATGCGTTACAACCGCATGGGCCAGGATCTTGGTCTGAGCGAGGAACAGGTTACTGAAAATCTCATGTTTGCTTCCGAGAAGATCGGGGAAACCATGACGGTAGCCATGCCGGCGCAAGACGCAAAAAAATGGTTTGGTACCAAAATCCCGGATCTCACTGTGATTGCGCGGGCCCGTAGTGCCGATTGGTTGTACACTTATCTGCGAACTTTCTATCTGGATGCCTCACGTCCCTGGGGTGTGAACAATTCAACCTTCAAGGACGTCGGCATGCCACATGTATTGTGGGAACTGGAAGGTCTGAAGCAGCCGGTGTATGAGACTTACAAAGACCATGATGGCAACGACGCCAAACGTATCGTCGGCTATGAAATGGTACAGCCCGGTAAAATGAGTCCCGCAGAATATGATAATGCGGTACGTGATCTGGTTAACTTCATGGTGTACATGGGAGAGCCGGCCAAATTGAGCCGCTACAGAATTGGTGTGTGGGTGTTGTTGTTCCTGGCATTGTTGTTTGTAGTCTCCTATGCCATGAAGAAGGAATTCTGGAAGGACATACACTGAACCGTTTCATGTTCGTTACGGAATTTCTGTACTACTAGAACTTTCAATTTTAAGGGGGATATCAGTATCCCCCTTGTTTGTCTGTAAAGCTTTAATCCACGGAGTAAAACCATGGCGCAACTTGCCAATCGACGTATAGCGATGACCCTGTTTTCCGGTGAAACCTGTCCCTATTGCCACAGGGTGCGTATTGTATTGGCGGAAAAAGGGATTAACTATGAATTACATGACGTTAATCTGAAGGACACCCCTGATGATTTGAAGGAACTGAATCCCTATAATGAAGTGCCGACCCTGGTGGACAGGGACCTGGTGCTGTATGAATCTACCGTTATCATGGAATATCTGGATGAACGTTTCCCCCATCCGCCGCTCATGCCGGTTGATCCGGTATCACGTTCCCAGTTGCGTCTTATGCTTTACCGTATCGAACGTGACTGGTACTCGCTGGCCAAACAACTTAGAGACAAGACCAAAGCCAGCGACAATGTACGCAAGGAATTACGCGACAGCCTGACGGGCGTCTCTCCAATCTTCGATCAGAAACCCTATTTCATGAGTGATGAATTTTCACTGATGGATTGCGCGCTTGCGCCGCTGCTTTGGCGCTTGCCGTATTATGGCATTGAACTGCCGCCTTCCGCCAAGCCGTTGATCAACTATGCTGAGCGTATGTTTGATCGGGAATCATTCAAGGATAGTCTTACCGAAGGTGAACGGGAGATGAAAGATTAAGAAAAATCCATTGTAAACATCAACCAGCATGTCAATGACTCCCAGCCGACCTTATCTTGTGCGCGCCATTTATGAATGGATAGTGGACAATGAACTGACGCCCTATGTGCTGGTGGATGCGGAGAATGATGCCTCCCATGTGCCTTACCAATTTGTTGAGAATGGCAAGATTGTTCTGAATCTTGGGCCCGTTGCCGTTAATGATTTGGAAATGGCAAATGATTATGTTGCCTTCAATGCACGATTTAGTGGCAAGGCCATGAATGTGAGTTTCCCCGTTTCCTCCGTGCTGGCAATATACGCGAAAGAAAATGGTCAGGGCATGGTATTTAATGAATCCGATGGTGAGAATCCCCCGCCTGGTTCCGAGCCCGATAATTCAGGTCGCCCCAACCTGAAACTAGTCAAGTAAACACCGCTGCAAGCGGAGAGTAGATCCAAAATTATGATTGAAATCCTGCAAGCCGATATTACCACCTTGGCGGTTGATGCCATTGTTAACGCAGCCAACCATTCCCTGCTCGGTGGGGGTGGAGTGGATGGTGCCATTCATCGCGCCGCCGGGCCTGAACTCAAGCAATACAATCAAACCCACGCTGGATGTCCAACCGGTGAGGCGCGGCTTTCTCCCGGGTTTAAGTTGCCAGCCAAATACGTGATCAGTACCGTCGGGCCCGTATGGTACGGAGGCGAACGAGGCGAGGCAGCGTTATTGGATAGTGCCTATCGGGAATCATTCATCCTCGCATTGCAACACGGCATCAAGAGCATTGCTTTTCCGGCTATCAGCACCGGTGTTTATGCCTATCCCAAGGATATGGCGGCGCGAGTTGCCCTGGCAGTGATGAAAGAGTACGAGAACAAATTTGACCGAGTCATTGCCGTCTGCCACGGGAAGGAAGACGTGGAAATTTACGAATCGGTATTGGCGGAGTTGAGTTAAGATTCCGCAGAATCTTCATCGCGGCATATTGTTCCGGGATGTATCAGTCGGTGGAAACATTTTCCCCGGGTTCAATATCCCCCGCGGATCAAATTGTTGTTTAATCCGGCGCATCAAGTCTAAAGTGACAGGATCGATCTCACGATCGACGAAATCCCGCTTTTCCAGGCCGACACCATGTTCTCCCGACAAGGTGCCATGCAAACTCAGCACCAGTGAAAAAACAGCATCCAGGCAGTGTGACGCGCTTTGCATTTGCCGGCTATCATCCGGATCAATCAGCAGATTGACATGGATATTACCGTTACCGGCATGGCCAAAATTGATAATGGGAATGGCGTATTGTTGGGACAGTTGTTCCAGGCCTCGAATCAGGTCCGGAATATTGGATACAGGGACCACCACATCTTCATTGATTTTTTTGGGCGCCACATTACGTAGCGCCGGCGACAGGGCCTTGCGCGTTGCCCATAAGGCCGCAATTTCTTCTGGTGTATCCGCTGAGTTGATTTGCAGTAATCCGTTATTCGTCGCCGCTTTACTGAGCACCGCCACCGCATGATCCAGTTGTGAGGCCGGACCGTCTGCCTCAATCATCAGGAGCGCACCGGCCTGCTGCGGCAATTTTGCGTCGGAATAATTGCGGATCATCTCAATTGCCTGACCATCGATGAACTCCAGCGCACAGGGCGTCAGGGGCTGCGCCATGATGGCGCTGACTGCGTCGGCGGCTGACTCGATGTCCTGATAGATAGCCTGGATGGTTCGTTTGGATTCGGCCAGGGGTGTGAGTTTAAGGGTGGCCTCGGTAATGATCGCCAGTGTACCTTCGGAACCAATTAACAGGCGCGTCAAGTCGTAACCGACAACGCCTTTTGAGGTAAACACACCGGTGCGGATCGTTTCACCCTTGCCAGTGACGGCGCGCAATCCCAACACGTTTTCCCTTGGCGTGCCGTACTTCAGCGCGCGTGGGCCAGCCGAATTGTAGGCCAGATTACCGCCTATGGTGCAGTAAGCTGCACTGGTGGGGTCGGGTGGCCAGAAGTATCCGTGTTGTTTGGCAATATCCTGCACCACTTGGTTGAGCACGCCGGGTTCGACAATCATATAGCGGTTGGCCGGCTCGGTACTGATCACTTTATTCATGTGCTCGGTGGATAATACCAGTCCGCCATCAAGCGGGACGGTCGCCCCGGTGGTGCCGGTGCCACGGCCACGGGCGACCAGGGGAATTTGATAGTCGTTACAGATTCTGACGACGGCGACGACATCTTCATGACTGTGTGGAAAGACCACAGCGTCAGGCAGGCTCTGGCGGCGGCTATTATCATAGCCGTAACTCCAGCGTTCCGTTTCTTCGGTGAGGATTTGCTTGTCTTCAAGCTGGTCCCGTAGTGCATTCACGGCATCCTGGGGGAGTGAAGATGAAGTATTCACATCACCCAATGCAATTCAGCCAAACAGAACTTCATCAATTTGATGACACAGACAATGAATCGCCAACAGGTGGACTTCCTGTACACGCGCGGTGGAATTCGACGGGACGCGAATCTCGACATCGTTATCCTGCAACAGATTGGCAATGCTTCCCCCATCCCGACCCGTCAAGGCGACTACGGTGAGGCCTTTCTCATGGGCAGATTCAATTGCCCGTACGACGTTGGCAGAATTACCGCTGGTTGAGATCGCAAGTAACACATCACCAGGCTGACCCAGGGCGTTAACTTGTCTGGCGAACACTTCGTCATAGTGATAGTCGTTGGAAATGGCAGTCAGGGCGGAACTATCGGTAGTCAAGGCAACTGCCGGCAGGCCGGGACGTTCCCGTTCAAAACGACACACCAGTTCAGCGGAGAAATGCTGGGCATCGGCCGCGGAGCCCCCGTTGCCACAACTGAGAATTTTGTTGCCAGCTTTAAATGCCTCAGTCATACGTTCAACGGCCATGGCAATGGGTGCGGCCAACGCCTCTTTGGCAGCGTGCTTGGTTTCAATGCTGGCGTCAAACAGCCCTTTGACCTGATCCTGAATACTCACACTTAACCCTTTGCCTGAAAGGCATCTTTAATCCATTCAACATCCGTTTGGCCATCAGCTGCCGACATCGAAATCACATCGAAGCGAACGGGATGTTTTGCCTGTTTGGGATGTTGTTGTAGATAGTATAAGGCGGTTTTAATGAGTTTGTCCTGTTTGGTGGTCGTTATGCTGTCAGCGCCACTGCCATAGTGGAGATGTCGACGGAAGCGGACTTCCACAAAGACCATGTGGTCATGGTCCTGCATGATCAGGTCCAGTTCACCATAGGGGGCGCGATAGTTACGCGTTAGCAATTTAAGACCGCGTTGTTGCAGATAATCACAGGCCAGTGATTCGGCCGCATTGCCGACTTGTAAACTGGTTGGTTTATCAGGCACCAAGATTATTGCACTGACTCATCCAGGGATACCGGACGCCCGCTACGGAAACGCACCCAGCTGAGCTGGCGCTGCAGGCGTTGCCTGGTATCCAGACTGAGGCTGCCGGTTTCACCATCATAGCGTTGATACGGATATTTTTTCAGCGGTGACAAGGCGGCGATGATATTGTAACTATCGATCCCCAAGGCATAGAGACGCTGCAGGCGATTTCCCGCCTTGGATATGTACGGTTCAATTTCCGTACGCAGACCGCGATGGGTGGTATTACCGGTTAGTACCCATGGCATATCGCCGAACACCAGACCATCCATATCACGATCCCGCTCCGGATTCAGATTACCGGTAAACACATGGGATGTGGCATAAACGGGCAAATCAGCCGCATGATAAAATTTCAACTGTGGCCGGATTTGGCGAGCCTGACGAGGGTAGGCCGCGAGAAAAATGAAATCGATATCCTGGCGTCGGCGGGGTGTGTACTTCAGATCCTGCTTCAACAGGTTTGCAATACTGCGATAGCGGCGTCGACTATCATCAATGTTCAACAACATGCGGATCGGATCTGAATAATCATTACGGGCGGCATTGTAGGGTTGTTGTTCAATCACTCTGCCGCCGATTTCTTCCCAGCGGGTTTTAAATGCCATGGAAACACGCTCACCCCAGGGGCCAATCGGTACTAACACCGCAGCGTTTACGTGGCCGTCCAACCAGGTGCGTTCCGCCACCTGTTGGGCTTCTTCTTCGGGTGATAACCCGAACTGGAACAGATTAAGCGGTACATCCTCTTGTTCAATATAATTGAGTGCCAGGGTCGGTACTGGCAACTCATCATTCTTGGCCAGTTTTTCTATCCGGGCTTTATCCAGTGGTCCAATGATAAACTGGGCGCCTTCATTTACCGCCCGCTGGTAATTCGCCAGAATGTCCTCACCGTTGTCGGTATCATAGATTTTAACCGTCTGAGCCGTTTTTGGAGTACGAGAATAATACGCGGCCAAAAAACCGTCCTGGACGGCTTCCGCCGCCTTGGCAAACTTGCCATTTAAAGGTAACAACAGCGCAATATTATCCGGGGTGACAATATCTTCCTGGCGACGATTCATGAGATCAGCCAGTAAGTCTGCCTGTACCGGATGATTTGGGTACGCCTTTCGCCAACGACTCACTGCTTCACTCAGTCTCTTGGGATGTAGCTGGTACGCTTTGGTGATTTGTACCAGTTGCATCCAGCCGCTCAGGACGTCCGGTGGCGGGTCCGATCTTAATTGCTGCAGGGCGCGCTCCGATAACATGGCCAAAGCTTGCCAGATAGCCTTTTGGTTGGCCTCAACCAGTACGGGATCTGTGAGAAACGTTTCGCGCCGTACCAGTTCACGTGCGGTTTCCAGACGATTGCCTAACATGGTATAGGCTTCTGCCCGGGCACGGTGGTAATCCGCGAGGTAAGCTGCGTCGATAGAGCTGGATGGTTTGCTGCTCAAATTGAGTAAAACGTCACCGGGACGACGCTCCATCAATGCAATATGAGATTCGACCAGTTGCGACAACAGTACCTGAGTCCGATTTCGAGTATCCACTCGGATCGACTTGTAGATTTGACGGGCCTGGTACAGGTTATCCGCGCGGGCAAAAGCCGCACTGGCTCGCAAAAGGAGCAGGGTGCGTTGATTGATATCGGCCTGTTGAGACAGGGCAACAAAGCTTTGAGCGGCTTGCTGATAGTCACCAAGCGCAAATTGTCGTTCAGCTTCTGCTTTGTTATCAGCAGTCCGTGTGGGTCCGGTGGCACAGCCTGCCAGCAGCGCAAGTCCGGCCAGCAGGAATAGAAAACTCAAACGTCGAATCATGGTCTTGTGTACACTCTATGGCAGTCAAAATTGCGGGCGATTGGGATTATAACGTGATATTGGAAAAGGGTGCCTTATATGTTGTCGCAACCCCGATAGGGAATCTGGGTGATCTGTCACATCGTGCCATTGAAGTATTGCATGGCGTGACGGTGATCGCGGCTGAAGACACGCGCCATACCCGCCGCTTACTGCAACAGTATGAGATCAGCACCGACTGTCTTGCCTTGCATGAACACAACGAAAGCAAAGTAACGGCATCTTTACTCCTGCGTATGCAGCAGGGCGATAGTATTGCATTGGTGTCAGATGCCGGTACACCGTTATTAAGCGATCCCGGTTATCACCTGGTTCGAGAGGCCACTACAGTTGGCTTGCGAGTGATACCCGTCCCGGGACCAAGTGCGATTATGGCCGCCCTTTCGGCTGCGGGCTTACCAACCGATCGATTTTGTTTTGAGGGGTTCCTGCCGAATAAATCCGTGGCGCGTTGCCGTCGTTTGGAGGCTTTGCGCCAGGTGCCGGTTACACTGGTATTTTTTGAAGCCCCGCATCGTATCCTCGCCACGCTGGCAGATATGCGGAGTATTTTTGGTGCTGATCGCCAGGCCGTTATGGCACGGGAACTAACCAAGACCTTTGAAACCTTTTTGCGAGGCAGCCTGGAAGAAATCTATCAGCAGGTCAATGGAGATCAGAACCAGCAAAAAGGTGAAATAGTGATGCTGGTTCACGGGGCCAGGCCGGTTGAGCGCAGCGAGCTCGATCCTGAAACGGAACGTGTGCTGAACACGCTGTTGCGCGACTTGCCAGTCAAGCAGGCGGCGGCCTTAACTGCCGAAATTACCGGGGTCAAAAAGAACCTGTTGTATCAGCAGGCCATAAAAAGAAACTAGCTCCAGGTAGTGTGGTCTGAGTAAAATAGTAACGGGAGTTGGCCAGGCAGTCGCTTCGTCGTATGTCGGCGGGGAGGAAAGTCCGGGCTCCACAGGGCAGGGTGCCAGGTAACGCCTGGGGGGCGTAAGCCTACGGAAAGTGCCACAGAAAACATACCGCCTACGTCCTTCGGGACCGGTAAGGGTGAAATGGTGCGGTAAGAGCGCACCGCGCCGGTGGTAACACCGGTGGCAGGGTAAACCCCACCCGGAGCAAGACCAAATAGGGGAACTTCGTGCGGCCCGCATGGTTCCCGGGTAGGTCGCTTGAGGTGTGTGGTGACACACATCCCAGATGAATGGCTGTCCATGACAGAACCCGGCTTATCGGCCAACTCCCACCTTTCAGTTTGCCGTGATGGGCGCCAATATTGGTGAAAAACCCACCAATTCTTCCTCTGGTTCTACTTTAGGTAACATTTTTAACTTGTTGTTTTTATTATATTCCCGATCCTGCAAAATTTCCGTCCCAGACTCTGATCCACCCTTATAAGTCACAGCTAAGTGCCTGTCATTAAAGAAAGAATTCCTGTTTTTGTGAGCTGATTTGCTTGACTTGTAGGGGTATGGCTTCCTATAGTGTACAAAAGTGGATCATAGTGGGAATTAATGGGGCAACTTGGAGGGGGGTCCAGCAAGTGTTCCGAGGCGTAAATTCGCTCAATCTAGACGCTAAAGGTCGCATGGCGATGCCGAGTAAGTATCGCGATCGCCTGTTGGCGCAGTCTGATGGTCAGTTAGTGGTCACTGTCGATCTCAGTGATCCCTGCCTGCTGTTATATCCCCTGTCCGAATGGGAAGACATTGAACGCAAGTTAGTGCGCCTGGGTAATCTCGATCCGCGTGCAAGACGTTTGCAGCGCCTGTTGATTGGGCATGCGACGGAGGTGGAGCTGGATAGCAATAGCCGTATCCTGCTGCCGCCGCCATTACGGGAATTTGCCCATCTGGATAAACGCATTGCCCTGACCGGTCAGGGTAAGAAATTCGAGATATGGGATGAACAGGTCTGGCAGGAACAACGTGAATCCTGGCTGGCGGCAGGGGCCGAGGATTCAGAACTATCAGCTGAGCTGGAATCCCTGTCTCTGTGAGCAGGGTGGAAACACACCGTCCGGTCTTACTGGAGGAGGCATTGCAAGGCTTGAATATCAAGGCAAACGGTAATTATGTGGATGGCACCTTCGGTCGTGGGGGGCACAGTGGCGCTCTGCTGTCACGCCTTAATCAGGAAGGTCATCTGTTGGCGCTGGATAAGGATCCCGCTGCCATTGCCGAAGCCGAGCATCGCTTCAGTGATGATGGTCGCTTCACTATTCGCCAGGCCTCGTTTGCCAAGCTCAAGCAAGAAGTCATAACAGTGGGCTGGTTGGGTCAGGTCGACGGCATCCTGCTGGATCTCGGGGTTTCCTCGCCTCAGCTGGATGACGCGACACGAGGTTTTAGTTTTCAACAGGAAGGCCCGCTTGATATGCGCATGGATCCGACCCATGGGCAGTCGGCCGCCAGCTGGCTGGCAGCCGCACGCGAGCAGGATATCGTGCGGGTGTTAAAGGAATTCGGCGAAGAGCGGTTTGCCAGGCGAATTGCACGCACGATTGTGAGTACACGTGAAGAAAACCCCATTGTGACCACGGGCCAACTGGCGGCCATTGTGGCTGCAGCTGTACCAACACGAGAACCTGGCAAGGATCCCGCTACCCGCAGTTTTCAGGCGATCCGCATCTTTATTAATAAGGAATTGGATGACTTGAAGGCCTGTTTGGACGACGTGCTGGAGGTGCTTAAGCCTGGTGGCCGGTTAGTAGTGATCAGTTTTCATTCGCTCGAGGACCGCATCATAAAGCGTTTTATTCGTGAGCAGGAAAAAGGGGATAGTTATCCGCCGGATCTCCCGGTAACACAATTCCAGCTTAATCCACGGCTGCGCGCTGTCGGTAAACCGGTACGCGCGGGTGACGAGGAAGTCAGGTCAAATCCACGGGCGCGCAGCGCCATCATGCGGGTGGCCGAACGGCTGGCTGGAGACGAGGGATGAAGAACATGGTCATCATTGCCGTGCTGATACCGGTGGTACTGAGCAGTGCGCTGGGGGTGGTCTATGCCAAGCATCAAAGTCGCAAATTATTTGTGCAACTGAATGAACTCCAGCAGCAACGTGATGGGATGAACGTTGAATGGGGCCAATTGCAATTGGAACTCAGTACCTGGGCCACCAATGGACGAATTGAACAGGTTGCGCGGCAACGGCTGCGTATGACGAATGTGGACTTTGACCAGGTAGTGATTGTTCGGCCATGAGACAGCATTTGCACAAACCGGCTTCACGTTTTCGCCTCAGCATAGTTTATGTTGCGGTTAGCTGCGCGACCTTGATGTTGGTGTGGCGTGCGGTTGACCTGCATGTCTTCCATAAGGATTTTCTGCAAAACCAGGGTGATGCCCGCTATTTGCGGGTCGTTCCCATTCCTGCCCATCGCGGCATGATCGTGGATCGCCATGGTGAACCTCTGGCTATCAGTACCCCGGTGGATTCCGTTTGGGTTCAACCGGCGGCGTTCAATAGTGCTTACAGTGAATGGCCGAAACTGGCGAAACTATTAAAGCTGGATCTGGCTTATATCCAGCGCACCGTATCCCAACGTGAGGATAAGGAATTTGTTTATCTGAAACGTCATATCAGCCCGGATCTGGCCAAGCGAGTGATGGCACTGGAATTACCCGGTGTCAACCTGCAACGTGAATACCACCGTTATTACCCGGCCGGTGAAGTGGTCGCTCATGTGCTCGGTTTCAGTAATGTGGATGACCGCGGTCAGGAAGGATTGGAACTGGCCTACGATCACTGGTTAAAAGGTGTTCCGGGCAGTCAACGGGTGCTCAAGGATCGCCTCGGGCGAGTCGTGCGGCATGTGGAGCAAATTCGTAAGCCGGTACCCGGGCGTGATTTGATCCTGAGTCTCGATCGGCGCTTGCAGTATCTGGCCTATCGGGAATTGAAGAAGGCAGTCATGCAGCACAAGGCACGCTCCGGTTCAGCTGTGATTCTGGATGTCCAGAGCGGTGAAGTGCTGGCAATGGTCAATCAGCCCTCTTATAACCCGAATAATCGCGATCAATTCAAGGTAAGCCAGATGCGTAATCGTGCGGTGACGGATCTGCTGGAGCCGGGTTCCACCGTCAAACCCTTCACTATAGTGGCGGCGCTGGAAAGCGGGCGGTTTAGAGCGTCCAGTCTGGTGGACACCACGCCAGGGCGGATTCGGTTTGGCAAGGCAGTAATCAGTGACAGCCGAAACTACGGTCAAATCAGTCTTGCCAAGGTCATTCAAAAATCCAGCAACGTGGGAGCCAGTAAAATTGCGCTCGCCTTACCCGATGAGACATTGTGGAAAGTCCATGCACGGCTGGGATTTGGCAATGCGACAGACAGTGGCTTTCCCGGTGAGGCCGGGGGCTTACTGTCCCATGCGCGTCACTGGCGGGACATTGAAAAAGCCACCCTGGCTTACGGTTATGGCTTATCAGTCACGCCATTACAACTGACACGGGCCTACAGCGTGCTGGCAACGAATGGGGTCTTGAAGCCTGTTAGCTTCCTGCGAACCGATGGTGTCATTGAAGGTGAGCGAATCTTCGCTGCTTCAACCGCGCGGCAGGTAAGCCGTATGTTGGAAGCCGTGGTGCTGGAAGGCGGTACGGGAACTCGTGCGCAGATTGCCGGTTATAAGGTGGCGGGCAAGACCGGAACCGTGAAGAAGGCCGTGGCAGGTGGTTACAGTGAAGATCGCTATATTGCGGTGTTTGCCGGGATTGCGCCGGCCAGCCAGCCTCGCCTGGCCATGGTGGTTACGATTAATGAACCTCGTGGTGATACTTACTACGGCGGCGAAGTGGCGGCACCTGTTTTTTCCAAGGTCATGGCAGGGGCGCTGCGTATGATGGGCGTACCACCGGATGATTTATCGCTCCGGCCTCTGAAAATCGCGGCACTTAAACATCCGGCAGGAGGTCGTCCATGATGGCCGGCCGGTATAGTCAGTTCAAGCTGACCTTAAGTGCCTTGTTGCAAGGCATAATCGAGATTAACCCGGAAGCGGATCGCAGCATCACTGGCATGAGCCTGGACAGCCGCGAAATTAAATCCGGTGATTTATTTTTGGCCTGTACGGGAATGAGCGTAGATGGCGCAAGCTTTATTGATGCCGCGATCAGCAATGGGGCCGTGGCTGTATTGTGGGAAGCCCAGGCGGGCATTCAATCGATTCCCCTGAGCTATCGTTCCAAATCCAATAGTAATGCAGTACCCGTGATTGCGGTTAGCAATCTCTCTCAGCAGGCCGGGATTCTGGCGGATCGATTTTATGGCCAGCCTTCTCGCGCCCTGTTTGTCAGCGGGGTGACCGGCACGAACGGCAAGACCAGCGTGAGCCAGTTTTTGGCTCATACCCAGAGCGCCGACGCGCCTGCCGGAATCATTGGCACACTGGGACATGGCTTGTATCAGCAGCTTGAAATGGGTCGGCATACCACACCCGATGTGGTGACTGTGCATCGCTGGCTGGCGGAGTTGCGTGAACAGGGCGCCGCCAGTGTGGCGATGGAGGTTTCTTCCCATGCGTTGCATCAGGGGCGGGTCAATGGTGTGATGTTTGATTGCGCGGTGTTTACCAATTTAAGTCGTGACCACCTGGATTACCACGGCGATATGCAGAGTTATGCGGATGCAAAAGCCGGTTTGTTCAACATGCCGGGACTGCGTTATGCGGTCATCAATAGTGACGATCTCACCGGTCGAGAATTGTTGGCCAGTTTGCCAAACAAGCTGCAAGTACTGCGATATGGCCTGGAGGCTGAGCATCAACCCGAGGTGCTGGGCAAGTGTCTCAGCTTGAGCACTGACGGCATCGAAGTCGAGGTGGTGACACCCCAGGGAAAAGGCCGGTTTCATTCCAGGTTGTTGGGCCGCTTTAACATCAGCAATTTGTTGGCCGTGCTGGCGGTACTGTTGCTAAGGGGGATTCCGTTACAGGGCGCACTGGCTCGTCTTTCCACCGTTAAGCCGGTGGTCGGCCGTATGGAAACCTTTGGTGGTGATAACAAACCGTTGGTGGTGGTTGATTACGCCCATACGCCTGATGCCCTCGAGCAGGTTTTAAAAGCATTACGCGAACACACGGAAGCGAAAATCTGCTGTGTGTTTGGCTGCGGCGGGGATCGAGATGCCGGTAAGCGACCCTTGATGGGGGGGATAGCTGAAGCCTTTGCCGATGTCGTCATCCTGACCAACGATAATCCGCGCGGTGAAGATCCCGAACAGATCCTGGCTGATATCAAACAAGGTTTCACCAATCCTGCCCAGACCCACACGCAACCTGATCGGCGCGAGGCTATCGCCATGGCCATTTCGCAGGCACGCAGTGGTGATGTGGTCCTGGTGGCAGGGAAAGGGCATGAAGCCTGGCAGCAAGTCGGGGCAAAGAAGATTCCCTTTAGTGATATCGACGAAGTTGAGTCGCAACTGGATGTGTGGACATGAATGTGGCGGTAAAACTGGACAATCAACCTTTCGGCTTTCAGATGCGCTTGCATGAAGCAGCCGATGCGCTGGGTGCGCATTGGGCGGGTGAAGACGTCATGCTCCAGGGTGTCGGCACGGATACCCGCACCCTGCAAACGGGGCAGTTGTTTGTTGCTTTACATGGGCCGAATTTCGATGGGCATGACTATCTGGCCGAAGCAAAAGCCAAAGGCGCGGCAGCCTGCATGGTCGAAAAGCCGGTTGCCAACTGCTCGGCGCTTATTGTCGGGGATACCCGGTTAGCACTTGGCCAGTTGGCCAGGGCCTGGCGCCATCACTTTGCCATGCCGCTGGTTGGCGTGACTGGTAGTAATGGCAAAACCACGGTCAAGGAAATGTTAGCCAGCATTTTTGCCCAGCTGGGTGAAGTGTTAGCGACGCGAGGCAACCTGAATAACGATATCGGCGTGCCCTTAACCCTGCTGGGTCTGGATAGCCGCCACACCAGTGCGGTAGTTGAGTTGGGCGCCAATCATGCAGGGGAGATCGCCTACCTGACGGCGCTTGCAGAACCGAATGTGGCCGTGATTACCAACGCGGCTTCGGCCCACCTGGAAGGATTCGGTACGCTAAATGGGGTGGCAAATGCCAAGGGTGAAATTTTCCAGGGCCTGAAAGAGGACGGCACGGCCATTATCAATGCGGATGATGAGTTTGCATCTTTATGGCGAGGACTGGCCAAGGATAAAAAGGTCCTGAGCTTTGGGTTGCAAAACCCGGCCGATATTGCCGCACAGTGGCAGGCCGGAGATCGCGGCAGTCAGATTCATGTTTCAACTCCCGAAGGAAAAGTGAAGCTGCAGCTCGCGTTGCTGGGGGAACACAATGTGATGAATGCGCTGGCAGCGATTGCCGCTGCGCAGGCCGCCGGGGTCAAACTGACGACGATTAAAGCAGGACTTGAAGCCATGCAGCCTGTCGCTGGCAGGTTGCAACTCAAAGCCGGCATCCATGGCAGTCGCATCATTGATGATACCTACAACGCCAACCCGGCATCCCTGGCTGCAGCGATTGAGGTGCTGGCCGGGTTCACGGGTAAACACATCCTGGTCCTGGGCGACATGGGTGAGCTGGGTGACGAAGCCAGAGAGTTACATGCGCAAGCGGGTCGGTTTGCCAGGGCACATGGCGTTGATCGCCTTTATACCGTCGGACCGATGGCCGCGGCCGCGGCGGAGGCCTTTGGAAATGTGGCTCAACAGTGTGATAGCCATGAAGCTGCGAGCAACGTGCTTCAACAGGAACTGACGGATGATGCGACCGTACTGGTGAAAGGATCACGCTTAAGCCGGATGGAGCGCGTTGTGCAAAGGCTCGAGTCGGGAGGAACGAACTGATGCTGTTCCACCTTGCCCAGTATCTGCAGGAATTTTACAGTGGTTTCAATGTCTTCAATTATCTGACATTGCGGGCCATTCTCGGTGTCCTTACTGCCCTGTTGATTTCCTTTATCGTCGGCCCGGGGATGATTCGCAAGCTCAGCCAGTACAACATCGGCCAGACGGTACGGGATGATGGTCCCGAATCTCATTTCAGTAAGGCCGGCACCCCGACCATGGGCGGCGCGCTGATTCTGGTGGCCATCGGCATCAGCACCCTGTTGTGGTCGGACCTCACCAGTCGCTATGTCTGGGTGGTGTTGCTGGTCACCTTTGCCTATGGCGTGATCGGTTGGATCGATGACTACAAGAAACTGGTCAAGCGGGATCCGAAAGGTTTGACTGCGCGCTATAAATACCTGGCCCAGTCCATTGCCGCTTTAGCGGTAGCGATTTATTTGTATAACACCGCGTCGCCGGTGGAAACCCAGCTGATCCTCCCGATTCTGAAAGACGTGGTCATTCCGCTGGGTGCGGTGAGTTATGTGCTGCTGACCTATTTTGTGATCGTTGGTTCGAGCAATGCGGTCAATCTCACAGACGGCCTGGACGGGCTCGCTATTTTACCGACCGTCATGGTGGGTGGAGCACTGGGCGTGTTTGCCTATTTGTCGGGCAACAGTGTGTTTTCCGGCTATCTCGGTATTCCCTATGTTCCCGGCGTCGGGGAACTGGTGATTTTCTGCGGCGCACTCATCGGTGCCGGTCTGGGCTTTCTCTGGTTCAACACCTATCCGGCACAAGTGTTCATGGGGGACGTGGGTGCGCTGGCACTGGGTGCGGCACTGGGCGTTCTGGCAGTGCTGGTTCGCCAGGAACTGGTGCTGTTCATCATGGGAGGGGTGTTTGTGATGGAGACGGTGTCGGTCATTTTGCAGGTCGGCTCCTACAAACTCACCGGCAAACGGATTTTTCGCATGGCCCCGCTGCATCACCATTTTGAATTGAAGGGTTGGCCCGAACCCCGCGTCATCGTGCGTTTCTGGATTGTGACGGTGATTCTGGTTCTGGTTGGCCTGGCGACGTTGAAGGTGCGCTAGACCGATGTTGGCGGCAACGACAGATCGAGTGAGCGAAATGGCAGAAGACAAAAGCTTTCTCCACAAACGCATCCTGATCGTGGGCCTGGGTGCCACCGGGCTGTCCTGTGCCCGTTTTCTTACTGCACAGGGTGCCGAGATTGCCGTGACTGACAGTCGCGCATGTCCCCCCGGCCTGGAGAGGTTACACACGGAGTTACCTGATATTGCCGTCTTCCTGGGCGGTTTTGATGCTGATGCCTTTGCGCGCGCAGATTGCCTCGTAGTCAGCCCCGGTGTCTCACTGCGCGAACCCTTGATTGTCGAAGCGCGGGCACGGGGTGTGGAAATTCTGGGCGATATTGAAATCTTTGCCCGCTATGCCAAGGCACCGGTGATCGCCATTACCGGTTCCAATGGCAAAAGTACCGTCACAAGCCTGGTGGCGGAGATGGCGCGGGCAAGCGGGTTCAAGGCCGCCATGGGTGGCAACATCGGCACACCGGCTCTGGATTTGTTAGCGGAGCAAGCCGATTTATTTGTGCTGGAACTGTCCAGTTTTCAGCTGGAAACCACCACCAGTTTAGAGCCGGCCGCCGCCGTGATCCTCAATATCAGTGAAGATCACATGGATCGTTATTCCAGCCTGAGTGATTATACCGCCGCCAAGGTACGTATCTATCACGGCGGGGGTGCGCTGGTGGTCAACCGGGATGATGCCCAGGTCAGGGCTACCCTGGCGATGGTCCAGCATGGCCGCTCAGTGGTGCGGTTTGGTCTGGATGTCCCGGCAGAAGGCGACTTTGGTCTGTGTGAGCATGAAGGGGAAACCTGGTTGTGTCGGGGTCAGGAATGCCTGCTGCCTGAACGGGAACTGAAAATCAAGGGACGCCACAATACGGCCAACGCCCTTGCCGCCTTGGCACTGGGTCAGGTGATGGGACTTTCACAATCCGCCATGTTGACGGTTTTGCAACGCTTCCCCGGGTTGCCGCATCGTAGCCAGTGGGTGCGCGAGCGTCAGGATGTCAGCTGGTACAACGATTCCAAGGCCACCAATGTGGGTGCGGCACTGGCCGCGATTAATGGCATTCCGGCCCGAAAACTGGTGTTGATTGCCGGTGGACAGGGCAAGGGCCAGGACTTTATCCCCTTACGGGATGCCGTGGCGCAGCATTGTCGAGCCGTGGTGTTACTGGGTGAGGATGCGGCGCGCCTGCAACAAGCACTGAAAGACACTGTTCCCCTGATCTCCGTAAGCAGCCTGATCGAGGCGGTCGCGGAGGCAGCGAACCTGGCCCAGGCAGGTGATGCCGTGTTGCTCTCACCGGCATGCGCCAGTTTCGACATGTTCAATGATTATGTAGACCGGGGTGAACAGTTCATTCAAGCGGTGGAGGCATTACCGGCATGATGCAACAGGCCAGCCAGATACCGTATTCCGTTCAGCCACGACGCATTGGTCGCGGTGAACGCCAGGTGTTGATCCTCGACCATGGTTTGTTACTGGCAGTCCTGGCACTGCTGGCGCTTGGGCTGGTCATGGTCGGTTCGGCATCCACCTCCATTGCCGAGCGCCAGACCGGCGATGCTTTCTATTATTTATGGCGCCAACTGGCCTATATGACCGTTGGGCTGGGGCTGGCTGCTGGAATCCTGTTTATTCCCTTGCGAGTGTGGGAACGGCTTGGCCTTGGGCTCATCCTCTTAAGTGTGGCGTTGCTGGTCATGGTGTTTATCCCCGGTCTGGGGCATGAGGCCAATGGCAGCTTGCGCTGGATCCGTCTCGGGCCGGTCAATGTCCAGGTCTCCGAGTTCGTGAAGTTGTTCGTGATTCTGTATCTCGCCGGTTATCTGGTCCGACATAACGAGGCGGTACAGGGTAGTGCCGTGGGATTCCTGCGGCCTCTGGCGTTGTTTCTGATCCTGGCCGTGTTGCTGCTGTTGCAACCGGATTATGGTGCGGTTGCGGTCATATTTATGACCGCCATGGGCATGATGTGGCTAGGCGGCGCCCGCTTGCTGCAGTTCCTGCTGCTGTTGTTGTCAGTCTCCGGCGTATTGGCAGTACTGGCCCTGGTTTCGCCCTATCGAATGGAAAGGCTGACCGGGTTCCTGAATCCCTGGGCCGATCCCTTTGACAGTGGTTTTCAGTTAACCCAGGCCTTGATCGCCTTTGGTCGAGGCGAATGGTTTGGCGTGGGGTTGGGGGGCAGTGTGCAGAAGCTGTTTTATCTGCCGGAAGCCCATACTGACTTTTTGTTTGCCGTACTGGCCGAAGAGCTTGGTCTGGCGATGGCGGTGTTGGTGATTGGTTTGTTTGTTTTGATCGTGTTGCGCGCACTGGCCATTGGCCGTCAGGCGGAGCAGCGCGAACAGCCCTATCAGGCATTTGTCGCCTATGGGGTGGGGATCTGGATTGGCTTGCAAGCGTTCATCAACCTGGGCGTCAACATGGGACTGCTCCCCACCAAGGGACTGACCCTGCCATTTATGAGTTATGGCGGCAGTAGCGTGGTGGTGATGTGTATTGCTGTCGCGCTGTTGTTGCGGGCTGATTTTGAACTCCATCGCCATGATCGACCGACGCAGCGGGAGGTTCATCGATGGTAGCTGCTAGCAACATCCTGATCATGGCTGGCGGGACGGGGGGACATGTTTTCCCGGCGCTGGCGGTGGCTCGTTATCTGCGGGATGAAGGGGTTGAGGTGATCTGGCTCGGTACCCGCCGTGGACTGGAAGCGCGCGTCGTACCGGAGGCGGGTTTTCCCATTGAATATATCTCTATTACGGGGCTGCGTGGCCGAGGTTTTACGGGTTGGTTGCTGGCACCATTTCGTCTCAGTGCCGCCCTTTGGCAAGCCCTGCAGGTTTGCCTGCGTTGCCGTCCGGGGGTGGTGCTCGGGCTGGGGGGCTTTGTCACCGGACCGGGCGGGGTTGCCGCCTGGCTGTTGCGTTGTCCTTTAGTGATTCATGAACAAAATGCGATAGCGGGGTTGACGAACCGTGTGTTAAGTCACCTGGCCCGTCGTGTGTTGGAAGCTTTTCCCGGCAGTTTCCCGCAGAAGATCAAGACCGAACAGACGGGTAATCCAATCCGCGCGGATATTTGTGACCTGCCGAATCCGCAAAGCCGTATTGCGGCACATCAAGCTGAGCTACGAATCCTGGTTATTGGTGGCAGCCTGGGTGCCCAGGCGCTTAACGAAGTCCTGCCGCAGGCCATCCCGTTACTGCCGCTCGAGATGCGCCCGGCAATCTGGCATCAGACCGGTCAAAACAAGGATACCGCGACCCGGCAGGCGTATGCCGACGTACATGTCGAGGCACGCGTCGAGCCCTTTATTGTTGATATGGCGGAAGCCTACAGTTGGGCTGATCTGGTGATCTGTCGCGCCGGTGCATTGACTATCTCGGAACTGGCTGCTGCCGGGATAGGTGCCATCCTGGTGCCTTACCCCCATGCGGTGGACGATCATCAGACCCGCAACGCGCTGTATTTAACTGAAGCCGGCGCAGC
>CBDUOW010000006.1:0-25706 GCA_965368945.1 uncultured Gammaproteobacteria bacterium | reverse complement strand
TGACCTGGTTGGCCGTTGTCGGGGTCGTATTCTCCGTCATTGGCGCTTACTACTATCTCCGCATCATCAAACTGATGTACTTTGACCAGGCTGAAGACACCACGCCGCTGGTAAGCAGTCTGGATACGCGCATGATGCTGAGCCTCAACGGTCTGGCTATTCTTGGCCTGGGGCTTTTCCCCGGCGGCTTGATGGCCGTCTGTCAGGCCGCGCTGTCCGGCTAGCAGAGAAAAATTCCTATCTCCTTGAATCTGGAGATATAAATACAAAATATTTCTCTATTCACACGCTGATTCTCAGCGCCTGTCGATGTACCCTAAGCCCCTGGTATGTTTAAGACAATGGTCTGCAAGATAGGGCCTCGGGCTGTTTCTTCCTGACTTAGCTACAAAAAATGCATAATGCATCTTTTATTGTGCTGATTTAACAATAATACCTTCATATTGACTAATTATCTGTAAGTCTAAGAGATTTATTGTAATAATATTTGCATTCTGCAATAAAGAGCATATTTGATGCAGTTACGCCATAAACTATTCATTGTTCTTGCGCTGTTCAGCAGTGTGCCCCTGCTGGTGTTGTTATTCGGTGTAGTGGAACAAATGGAGCGTGAAGTAACCGCCCGGACAGACACGGAAATGCACGGTACCCTCGACAAAATGGCGGGGGAGATCAATTTAATCCTGAATAATCAAAAGGCGATCGCTAACGGTCTGGCCCGGGTACCGGCTGTCAGGCATTTTGCCAATGTGGCAATGAACAGGGACTCAATTGAACAGCAGGAGTCCTATTTACGTTCCGCCAATGAGCTGGAGCATTTTTTCCTCAATTATCAGCACTCAGTTCCCAGTATCCAGGCGCTGCGATTTATTGCCGTTGACGGTAAAACCCTGGTGAAGGTCAAGGAAGGCAAACCGATAGAAGCATTCCAGATCGATGATCGTACTGGTCATTTATTTGTTGCGGATCAATCAAACCGTCGATTTTTCAAAGATGCATTGAAAGCAGGCAGCGGTGTCGTGATGTCGGACTTTGAACTTGGTCAAGTCAGCCAGGAGGCTGATTTTTGTCCGGCAATGGTGCGATATTCGGTTCCAATCAAGGATGAGGTGGACAATCTTGAGGGTGTGCTGGTCGTGAATATGTGGGGCACGCGGCTTGATAAAACAATTGAAGCCGCCCTGGGTGGATATCCAGCTAAAGCTTATATTGTAGAGCTTGATAAACAGGGTTTACGTGACGGAATTTACTTGTATCACCGCGATCCCAAAATGCGTTTTGCGAACCAGGTTGGTTCAGAGTTTAAATTCTCCAGTACTTTACTGGATTCAGAATGGCAACAAATACATGCAACAAGTAATTATGGCAGCTTGTTCAGGGATGATAGTCGCATGTTGTTTTATCGTAAAATTTCACCCTATCCAGATCGGAATACCCAATGGTTACTTGTTGTCGAAGCCGACAGTGATACTGTTTATGCGCCGATCAACAAAATGCGCCATTCTATATGGTTGTTATTAGCTATTTTGTTGTTCGTTAGTTTGTTGGTTGCGGTATGGGCTTCAGGTCGGTTAACAGCACCAGTCCATAAGCTGGCGGAAATTATTCGCCATTATGCGGACGGAGATAAAAAAGTTCATTATGAGGAATCCGTTTCGAGCCGAGATGAAGTCAGTCGGGCTGGTAAGGCCTTTAATTATCTGGTTGAGAAGTTAGAAACTACAGAAAAAGAAAGAGAACAGGCAGTACATGCCGCTTGTCAGTCCGAGCGCCTTGCTGCTTTGGGTCAATTGGCGGCAGGCATAGGGCATGAGATCAATAATCCATTGATGAATATTATGTCACTAGCCAGCCTGATGGATGAAACACTGGACGATGATAAGTCCGATGTTAAAAACGATCTTCAGATACTGAAAAAAGAAGGGCAGCGTTGTGCCCGTATTGTACAGGGCATTTTAAGTTTTGCACGCGAGAAAAAGCCGAGTTATATCAGTTTTGATATGTCAGAATTGCTCGCCGAGACAGTCGAACTATTACGCTATCGAATAGAAAGCAGCGATATTTCGCTTGAAACAAATATTGTGGACAGCTTACCCATGCAGGGGGACCAGAACCTGCTGCAGCAGGTTCTGGTTAATATCCTTTTAAATGCCATCCAGGCGTCACCCGCAGGTTCTAAAATTCTTATCGAAGCCAAGCAGGTTCATGAACTCGTTGAAATAGTGATAACCGATTGTGGTGCTGGAGTTTCTTCGAATGATTTTTCTAAAATATTTGACCCTTTCTTTACTACCAAGGAAGAAGGGGAAGGGACTGGGCTGGGGTTGTCAATTAGTTATGGCATTGTGCAACGACATAACGGTAGTTTGTCGTTGGAAAACGCCAGTCATGGTGGAGCAAAAGTACGCATCTGTTTACCGCAAGCAGGAAACTTTAATGATGGTATGCAGGAGATGTCGGAGGAAATGAATGTCGGATAAAGTAACACGAGTATTGTTTGTAGATGATGACGTGGTAACCGGACGTGTCATGCAGCGCAATTGTGATAATGCACAATACGCATGTAAAGTGTTTCAAAATGCACGGGAATGTTTAAAGACCTTTTCTACGGATGGCGCAGATCTCGTAATCACCGATTTACGCATGCCAGGCATGAATGGTTTTGATTTGCTGAGTGAATTACGCGATATCGATCAGGATGTTCCGATATTGGTTATGACTGGCTACTCATCGGTGGAAAATGCTGTCGAAGCCATGAAACGTGGTGCATCTGATTTTATTAAGAAGCCTTTTGATTTTTCCGAGTTACGGCTGTTGATGGAGCGTGCGCTCAAGAATGCCAGCTTGCGGAATGAAAACAAGTTACTAAAACGCCAATTGGGACAGAAACAAGATCGGTTCGGAATGCTTGGTGATGCTGCGGTAATGAAAACCCTTTTCAATACCATTGAGAAGGTCGCTGAAGTCAGCTGTAGTGCAATCATTACTGGCGAATCCGGTACCGGTAAGGAATTGGTCGCTCGCGCCCTGCATGATTACAGCCCCAGAAAAGAGGCCCCCTTTGTTGCGATTGATTGTGGTGCGCTGAGTGAAACCTTGCTTGAGAGTGAATTGTTCGGTCATGAAAAAGGTGCATTTACCGGCGCCACGCAACGAAAATATGGCCTTATGGAGCAAGCCAATGGTGGGACACTTTTCCTTGATGAAATTTGTAATATTCCCGATATCATGCAAGTGAAATTAATGCGTGCAATTGAGGAGAATAAGATAACTCGGGTGGGTGGAACATCCTCTATTCCAATCGATATTCGAATTATTGCCGCAAGTAATCGCAATCTGGAGCAAATGGTTCAGGACGGAACGCTGCGTCATGACTTCTATCATCGTCTAAATGTAGTAAACATTCATGTCCCGTCGTTGGCCTCGCGGCGCGAAGATATTCCTGCTCTGGTCAAGCAATTCGTTATTGAGTTCAACGAACGTTACAACAGAGAGATAGAAGGATTTGATAATGTTTCCTTACAACGGTTATATGAAGCAGATTGGCCAGGTAACGTGCGTGAATTACGTAATAGCATTGAACGCTGTGTGATATTGGCAGATGGGCCGATTTTACACTGGGAAGGGGACAAGCTAATCGGAGATAATAAAGAGACTTTGCCTGTTACTTTTTCTGAAAATATGTTTTTTTCATTAACTCAACTGGAGCAGGAATATATTAATCATGTTCTGAAGTGTTTTAATGGTAAGAAAAACAAGGCCGCCCAGATTCTCGGAATTGACAAAACGACGCTGTGGCGAAAACTTCGGCGTTATGAGAATGATACTGAAGCAGTGTAATTTTCACTGTTCAGGCCGGCAATATTTGCAGTTTGCAATTAAATTTTGCGCTCAATCAAGACATCATCCGGCAGTATTATAATAAGTCATTGATAATAAAAGGAAATATAAAGAGTGCCCTATGTGGAACGATGCTTGCTTGTTATATGTTACAGCTTAAAAATCTATCTGGAGGAGATAATATGAAGTCATCAATAAACAAGTCATTGTGGCTGGTTGCTGCCACATTGTTGGCCCTGAGCTTCACTACTGCGCAGGCTGGTTCAGCGAAGAATGGCTATAACAAACAGAAAGTGGTTTACCACGTCAACAATATCGATACAGCAACAGGCGCACTACGTAATGTTAAGAATCATCTGAATGCATTGGGTGATGAAAACATTGAGCTGATTGTTGTTACCCATAGCAGTGGAGCATTTGCACTGGTTGACGGTTCAATGGGCAAAAAAGATAAAAAAGGTAATGTCTATAACTTTAATGACACTGTTGCCAGCCTGGCAAACCGTGGTGTTAAATTTCAGATATGTGCCAATACGATTCGCGGTAAAAAGATAGATGAGAATAAAATCAGCGAATATGCCGAAATTATTCCTTCTGGCGTAGCACAAGTAGCCGATCTTCAGCAAAAGGGCTATCTCTACGTAAAACCGTAAGAGGCAACTTCTTGCAGATAAAAAACGGGCACTTCGGTGCCCGTTTTTTATTACTGCCTGGCAGGAAACATGCAACGTGCCTGACCGTCTATTGTCAATGATTTTTTACCAATATGATAATGAAGGCATAAAAAAGGCGCACATTACTGTGCGCCTTAATCCTGAAGAGCAAAGATAAAATCTTAACTGATCTGTGCTTCTGAACTACCCGATTGGCCTTTATTGTCCACCCAGGATATTTTTAACTTATCTCCTGGTTTGGCGCCACCAAACCGGAATGAGAAGAAAGGGTTTTTAGAAACACTCGGACCCCACATACAGTTAAGTATTGACTTGCCATTGTGTTCACAACTTACTTCGGTAATGTAATGCGCCGGGATAGGCTTCCCCGACTTTTTGTCTTTGCGTAAGCCTGTTTCCATTGGATGGAAGATAATTGCCTTGACAGTTGTTTTGTCGTTTTCAATCCAGGCGCGGATTTTCATTTTGTTGTTCATGAGAATTCCTTGAGAAGATTAAACAGTATCGATCAGTTCCTAACCGCCGCAACCGCCGAGTGTCACTTTCACAGTTTTCTTGGCGGTGTAGAGTTTGCCATCGGCCTTTACCACGGCAATGACATCAGAAGTCTTGGCCATTTTGATTCGACCCGTGATAAAGCCGTCAGTCGCCTTGGACATCTCGTATGATGCCGAAAGAGGAAAGGCATTTTCCGGGACAAACATGGAAATATTTTCTACATTTGGCAGACTGGTGGTTACTGTGATCGATACCACGGCGCCATTTTCGGCAATATCCGGGGCTTTGACCTTGATGGTATCGCTATCGGTGAGTTGGTCAGTGCCGGCCAGGATCTGCAATGCATCGGGGTACTTTCTAGTCTTGAAGGCCTTTTCCGGCCAGGCCGCCAATACGCTGCGAGGCGCTAATAAGCCGGCCCCGGTTGCGATTGCAAGGGTCCCCATAGCCATGCTTGCCTTGAGGAGAGTGCGTCGGTTGTTCAACATACAATGTGCTCCGTGTCCGTGAACGAAAAATTAATGTGTTTGTATATAGATAGCAATTCTCATACCAGAAATATAAATATAAGAAAAACAATGGGATATGAGTAATTGCCTCTTTAATGCCGAAGGAAGGAGTGCAAACTGCACCTGCTGGAATTGCAATATTTCAAGCTCCATGACACGCGCCACTGGTGTGGGGAATTATTAGCGCCGGGCCAGTGCCTGATGCATTACGACCTGGGTTGGCCCTTCTCATTATTAATGGTCGTCGCACTAATGGGTGAAGTTGTTGATAAATCTTTGCGGCACCGGTAGAATTCAGCCTCTCGATTGCGGGGTGGAGCAGTCCGGTAGCTCGTCGGGCTCATAACCCGAAGGTCGTTGGTTCAAATCCAGCCCCCGCTACCAAGATTTGAGCTTGAAAGCCCCGGTATGCCGGGGCTTTTTCGTAGTGGTGAATTGGTAGTCATCGAATCGGGATGCTACAATTCCACGGGATATTTGGTATGTTTGTGAAGTGGGCCTTGCGCCCACTTTTTATTTAGGGGTGTGCTGAATTGGCGCGGATGGACCGGCTGACAGAATTGGTGGCCTCGGCCGTGGAACCCCTCGGGTATGAACTGCTGGGTGTCGAGTATCTGGCTCAAGGCCACCACTCGTTGTTACGAATCTATATAGATAGTCCAGACGGGATTACGCTGGACGATTGTGAGCGTGCGAGCCGTCAGGTCAGCGCAGTGCTGGACGTGGATGACCCGCTCAAAGGTCAGTATACGTTGGAGATGTCCTCGCCGGGACTGGACAGGCCGTTGTTCACGGCGGAGCATTTCACTCAGTTTATCGGACATGAGGTGAAACTACGGCTCCATAGCCCGTTGGAAGGGCAGCGTAGATTTAAAGCCCTGATTAAGGGAGTCGAAGGTGATGTGATTCACCTGACATCATCCGAGACGGATGAGGATTGGCAGATTTCGCTGGATAACATTGAGAAAGCGAATCTGCTGCCCAAGTTATAACGGGCAGATGTGGAATCGGGATTAACCCGGGATATTTTTGATACAGCTAGACCAATAGAGGCCGTACCATGAACAAAGAGATTCTGCTGGTTGTTGATGCAGTCTCCAACGAAAAAGGCGTTGATAAAAGCATTATCTTTGAAGCTATTGAGATCGCGTTAGCAACCGCGACCAAGAAGCGCTTTGACAATGATGTGGATATCCGTGTCAGTGTGGACTATGACACCGGTGATTATGAAACCTTTCGCCGCTGGGAAGTGGTGGAAGATGATGCAATGGAACAACCGGAGCGACAGACCACGTTATCAGCGGCGCAATATGACGACCCAGAGCTTCAGCTTGGCGATTTCGTAGAAGAGCCGATTGAATCTATTGCCTTTGGTCGTATTGCCGCCCAAACGGCCAAACAGGTGATTGTGCAAAAAGTCCGCGAAGCGGAACGGGCCCAGGTTGTCGAGGCCTACAAAGATCGTATTGGCGAACTCGTCATGGGTGTAGTGAAGCGGGTCGAACGCGGTAATGTTTACCTGGATCTCGGTAACAACGCAGATGCAATTATTCCTCGTGAGGACATGATTCTGCGTGAGGCGGTGCGCCCTGGCGATCGGATTCGAGGTTACCTGAAAGAGATTAATACCGAAGTGCGTGGACCGCAGCTGTTTGTCAGTCGTACTGAACCTCGTTTTCTTATCGAATTATTTAAAATTGAAGTACCGGAAGTTGGTGAAGGCTTGATCGAAATCGTTGCTGCTTCACGTGACCCCGGGTTACGAGCCAAGATTGCCGTGAAAAGCAATGAACCGCGAATCGATCCCGTTGGCGCCTGTGTGGGTATGCGTGGCTCGCGCGTGCAGGCCGTATCAAATGAAATTGCCGGCGAACGTGTCGATATCGTTTTGTGGGATGAAAATGTTGCACAGTTTGTTATCAATGCCATGTCACCCGCAGAAGTGGAATCCATTGTGGTGGATGAAGAATCTAACACCATGGATGTCGCAGTGAGCGAAGATCAGTTGTCTCAGGCAATCGGTCGTGGGGGTCAGAATGTCAAACTCGCCAGTGAACTAACCGGTTGGAGTCTGAATGTGATGTCCGAAACCGAGGCAGATGAAAAGAGTGAAGCCGAGGGTGAACGAACTCAGAAAATGTTCATGGATACACTGGATGTGGATGAGGAAGTGGCTGTAATCCTGGTGCAGGAAGGTTTCACGACTGTTGATGAAGTGGCGTATGTACCGGTCAGTGAGATGATTGCCATCGAAGAATTTGATGAAGGCATTGTCGAGGAACTGCGTGGTCGCGCAAAAGATCTGTTGTTAACTCGCGCTATTAGTAATGAAGAAGATCTGACCAGTGTTGAGCCGGCAGATGACTTGAAACAAATGGAAGGCATGAATCTGGAATTGGCCTTTATACTGGCAAAGAACGGAGTTGTGAGCATGGAAGACTTGGCGGAGCAATCTGTTGATGAATTGCTTGGCATCGATGAAACAATGGGTGAAGAACAGGCCGCTCAGTTAATCATGAAGGCACGCGAACCCTGGTTCGCGGAGCAATCCGAGTAATCGAAATAATTGGTTGAGGGGCAGGAGAGAATATATGGCAGAGGTAACCGTCAAACAATTTGCTGAAGTAGTTGGGATCACGGTAGATCGCCTGCTGGAGCAGTTGAAGGAGGCAGGCGTATCTGTCAGTGGTGCTGATGCCACGATCAGTGACGTAGAAAAGACGGAGTTGCTGGGATTTCTTCGTAATAAGCATGCCTCCGATGAAAAGACAGCGAGGGAGCCGAAGAAAATCACCCTCAAGCGCAAATCCACCAGTGAACTCAAGACAACCACTTCGCAAGGTCGCTCCAAGGCGGTTACCGTAGAGGTGCGTAAGAAACGAACCTACGTAAAACGCAGCGTGGTGATGGAGGAAGAGCAGGAACAGCTCGAAAAAGCCAGGGAAGAACAGGCGCGGATCGAGGCTGAACAGCAAGAGCGTGAGGATGAAGCCAAGCGCAAGGTTGAAGAGCAGGAGACCAAACGCCGCGCAGAGGAAGAAGCGCTGGAAAAAGCCAAGGAAGATGCCAAGGAAGAAGCTAAAAAGGTAGAAGAGCAGGGTAAGGCTGCAGAAGAAACCCGCAAACAAGCCGAGCCAACTTCCAAGAAACAGACGACCGAGGCTCAGCCCGAATCGCGTGGCCGGGCCAAGAAAGGCGGCAAAGAGCGTGAAGAAAAGCGTTCGACCAAGTACGGCCGTGATGAATTGCATGTCAGTGGTGACAAAACAGGACGACGTAAGAAAAAGACCAGGCGCAGAAAAGCTGTTGTTGTTACTAGCGGAGAACATGGATTTACCAAACCAACTGCGCCCATTGTGCATGAGGTTTCTATTTCCGAAACAATAACCGTAGCAGAACTGGCCCAGAAGATGTCTGTCAAGGCTGCAGAAGTTATCAAGGCCATGATGAACATGGGTTCCATGGTTACCATTAACCAGGTGCTGGATCAGGAAACGGCTTCTGTTATTGTCGAAGAGATGGGGCATACGGTCAAGATTCTTAAAGAAAACGCAATTGAAGAAGCGTTGATTGAAGATGTTGAAGCTGGCGACGAAAAACCACGCGCGCCTGTGGTTACCATTATGGGTCATGTTGACCATGGTAAAACTTCGCTGCTCGATTATATCCGTCGTAGTAAAGTTGCCGCCGGTGAGTCTGGCGGGATTACACAGCACATTGGTGCATATCATGTAGTCACTGACAATGGTGAAATCACGTTTCTTGATACTCCAGGTCATGCGGCCTTCACTGCCATGCGCGCGCGCGGCGCAGAAGTTACAGATATTGTTGTATTGGTTGTGGCAGCGGATGACGGTGTTATGCCGCAGACACGAGAAGCGGTACAGCATGCCAAAGCGGCCGGTGTTCCGCTGATTATTGCGATTAATAAGATCGATAAACCGGATGCAGATCCGGATCGGGTAAAAAATGAGCTCGGCCAGGAAGAGGTGATACCAGAAGACTGGGGTGGTGACACCATGTTTCTGAATGTATCTGCCCATACGGGCGAAGGTGTTGACAAATTGCTGGAAGCCATCCTGCTTCAGTCTGAAGTTCTGGAACTGAAAGCCGCAGATGAGGGTCCAGCACGAGGTGCCATTATTGAGTCGCGCCTGGACAAGGGACGTGGTCCCGTAGCGACAATACTGGTACAGCGAGGCTTGCTGAAAAAAGGCGATATGTTACTTGCTGGTCTCGAGTATGGTCGTGTCCGCGCCATGTTAAACGAACATGGTACGCAACTGAATGAAGCCGGGCCTTCTATTCCGGTAGAAGTGATTGGTTTGTCCGGCACTCCCAACGCAGGCGATGAAGCGACAGTTGTTCCCAATGAACGTAAGGCGCGTGAAGTGGCACTGTTCCGTCAGGGCAAGTATCGGGACGTGAAACTGGCGCGACAGCAAGCTGCCAAGCTGGAAAATATGTTTAACCAGATGCAGGAAGGTGAAGTTGCCACGCTTAACATCGTGCTCAAGGCTGATGTACAGGGTTCGGTCGAAGCGATTTCGGATGCACTGACCAAACTGTCTACTGATGAAGTACGCGTTAAGATTGTCTCCAGTGGTGTCGGCGGAATCACCGAATCTGATGCCAACCTGGCGATGGCTTCGAATGCTATTATGATTGGATTTAATGTGCGTGCCGACAGCGTTGCCAAGCGACTGATTGACGAGGAAGAAGTCGACCTGCATTACTATAGCGTCATCTATGATCTCATCGACGAAGTAAAGAGCGCGATGAGTGGCATGCTGGCTCCGGAATTCAAGGAACAGATCATTGGTCTGGCCGAAGTACGCGATGTGTTCCGTTCACCCAAGCTGGGCGCTATTGCCGGCTGCATGGTGGTAGATGGTGTGGTGAAACGTAACAATCCGATACGCGTCCTGCGGGAAAACGTGGTTATTTATGAAGGTGAACTTGAATCACTGCGCCGCTTCAAGGATGACGTAAATGAAGTGAAACAGGGCACGGAATGCGGTATTGGCGTCAAGAACTACAATGATGTCAAAGCCGGCGATCAAATCGAAGTTTTCGAACGTGTCCAGGTGGCGCGTGAACTCTAATTTATAATTCCGCAAGCGATCAGTTTCCAGCCAATGCCTAAAGATTTCAGCCGAAGCCGTCGGGTCGGTGAGCAGATACAACGCGAACTTGCCCTGTTGTTGCAGCGCGAGGTCAGGGATCCTCGTCTCAGCCAGGTCACGATTGCCGCGGTTAAGCTGACACGAGATATGTCCCAGGCCACGGTTTACTTCACGGTGCTGGGGGAAAAAGAAGATATACCCCCTATTCAGCAAGCACTGGAAAAAGCCAGTGGATTTCTGCGTCATGCCCTGGGTGAAAAGGTGGTCATGCGTTCCCTGCCACAGCTCAAATTTGTTTATGACGACAGCGTTAGCCGTGGTTCCGAGTTATCGAGCCTGATCGACGAAGCAATCGCCACGGATCGTAAAAAGCACCAGGATTCTGAATAACATGGCGCGCCGACGACCCAAGGGCCGGGATATTAACGGCATTCTCTTGCTGGACAAGCCCATTGGTATGACTTCCAATGCCGCTTTACAGACGGTGAAGCGTTTGTTTAATGCCAGCAAGGCAGGCCATACCGGTAATCTTGATCCTCTGGCAACCGGCTTACTGCCGATTTGTTTTGGAGAAGCTACCAAAATTTCGGGTTTTTTACTGGATTCGGATAAGCGCTACATTGGCACTGTCAAGTTAGGAGTACGAACCCGTACAGCCGATGCAGAGGGTGAAGTAGTGGAAACCCGGCCGCTGGGAAACATCAACGAGCGGCAGGTCAAGGCTGCGCTTGAGGATTTTACTGGTCAGATTGAACAGGTTCCCCCCATGTACTCGGCGGTAAAGGTCAACGGTACCCCTTTGTACAAGTTGGCTCGCGAAGGTAAGGAAATCGAGCGTAAATCACGTCAGGTGACGATTTATGGGATTAACCTGCTGCGGTTGGAAGGGGATGAGCTCGAAATTGACCTGCGCTGTTCCAAAGGTACCTATGTTCGAACCCTGGCTGAGGGTATCGGGGAGGCGTTGGGTTGCGGTGCGCACCTGAGCGCTCTGCGGCGTGCCGCCTCGGGACCGTTTGACCTCGAACATGCCGTAACCTTGCCGGAGTTGGAACATCTGGCTGAGAACGGTTTTGAGGGGCTGGATGAACTGTTGCTGCCGATTGAAGACGCCCTGGCCGACTGGCCCATGGTGAATATGAGTGAGAATACGGCCTATTACTTGCAACAGGGTCAGGCGGTCCAGGTTCCCAAGGCCCCCACCACCGGCTGGGTGCGTTTACACCGTGATGACGGCAAATTTCTGGGAATCGGGCAAATTCTTGAAGATGGTCGGATCGCGCCCAAACGGCTGGTCAAGTCGGCTGAATGAGCATGATTTTCAACCATATTTTCTTGTTTTATACACGCCACTGCGGGTAGAATACGCGCCTTGGTTTTTCCGTAGATTTTATGTAAATACAGGAGCTTGCGATGGCCATTAGTGCCGAACAGAAGGCCACAATTTTAACTGAACACCAGCGTGCTGCTGGTGATACCGGCTCACCTGAAATTCAGGTGGCCCTGTTGTCCGCCCGCATCAATGATCTGTCCGGACACTTCAAGGAACATTCCCATGATCACCACTCCCGTCAGGGGCTGCTGCGCATGGTGAGCCAGCGGCGTAAGTTGCTGGACTACCTGAAGAAAAAAGACCTGGAACGGTATCGCGATTTGATCGCCCGTTTGGGTCTGCGTAAGTAATCCAGCCTGCTGACGAGAGAGAAGTCTATGACCCCCGTAAAAAAACAATTCCAATATGGTGAACACACTGTAACGCTCGAAACGGGCGAAATCGCAAGACAGGCCACAGGTGCGGTCATGGTCAGCATGGGCGAGACAGTTGTTCTGGTAACTGTTGTTGCTGACAAGAAAGTAGTAGAAGGTCGGGACTTCTTTCCGATGACGGTGGATTATCAGGAGAAGACCTATGCCGCCGGCAGGATTCCGGGTGGATTCCTGAAACGCGAAGGTCGCCCGTCGGAACATGAAACCCTGACATGTCGCCTGATCGACCGTCCCGTGCGTCCGCTGTTTCCCGAAGGCTTTACCAATGAAGTTCAGGTTATTGCCACGGTCATGTCCCTGGACCCTGAAGTCAGTCCTGATATGGTTGCCATGATCGGCGCTTCCGCGGCCCTTACTCTATCGGGTACGCCATTCAATGGCCCCATTGGCGCGGCCCGGGTTGGTTACCAGGATGGTCAATATCTTCTCAATCCCTCTGCTGAAAAGCTGCAAGAATCGGATCTAAATCTGGTGGTTGCCGGTACAGATAAAGCGGTCTTGATGGTCGAATCGGAAGCCAAATTGTTATCGGAAGAGGTCATGCTCGGTGCGGTGATGTTCGGCCATGAGCAACAGCAAGTGGTCATTAACGCGATCCGTGAATTTGCCCAGGAAGCGGGTGTGGAAGCCTGGGACTGGCAACCTCCTGTCGAAAACGAGAAATTGCAAGCTGACGTGGCGGCGGCTGGCGAAGCGGCTTTCGCCGAAGCGTACACGATTCGTGAAAAACAGCCCCGTTATACCCGGCTGGGTGAAATCCGTAGCGAAATCAAGGACAAGCTGATTTCTGATGACGGTTACGGCGAAGAAGAAGTGCGTGAAGCCATTGAGAAGCTGGAGAAAAAGATCGTTCGTGGCAAGATTCTGAGTGGTGAGCCGCGCATAGATGGGCGCGATACACGTACCGTCCGCCAGATTACGGTGAAAACCGGCGTGTTGCCCCGGGCGCACGGTTCGGCCCTGTTTACCCGCGGTGAAACCCAGGCGCTGGTCGTGACCACCCTCGGTACCGAACGGGATTCGCAGATCATCGATGCTCTGGAAGGTTCCTATCGGGAACCCTTCATGCTGCAGTACAACTTCGCGCCATTCTGTGTTGGTGAAACCGGTCGCGTCGGGAGCCCCAAACGGCGTGAAATTGGCCACGGTCGCCTCGCCAAGCGTGGTGTCATGGGTATCATGCCGGACCTGGAAGAATTCCCCTATTCATTGCGGGTGGTGTCAGAAATCACTGAATCCAATGGTTCCAGTTCCATGGCGTCTGTCTGTGGTAGCAGCCTGGCGATGATGGATGCCGGGGTACCGACCAAGGCACCGGTAGCGGGTATTGCCATGGGTCTCATTAAGGAAGAGGACAAATTTGCCGTCCTGACTGACATTCTGGGTGACGAGGATCACCTTGGTGATATGGACTTCAAGGTTGCCGGTAGTACCGATGGCCTGACCGCGCTGCAGATGGATATCAAGATTGAAGGTATTACCAGGGAGATCATGCAGGTTGCTCTGGATCAGGCACGTGAAGGCCGGCTGCATATCCTGAAAGAAATGAATGCTGTGCTCGACAAGCCTCGCGAAGAGATGTCGATACATGCCCCGCGTTATATCACTTTCAAGATTAATCCGGACAAGATTCGGGACGTAATTGGCAAGGGCGGTTCGACCATTCGTGCGATTACGGAAGAAACCGGCACCACCATTGATATCAGTGATGACGGTGTGATCAAGATCGCCTCCAGCGATTCCGCTGCTGCCAATGAGGCCCGGCGTCAGGTGGAACAGCTGACCGCCGAGGTGGAAGTGGGTCAGATTTACGAAGGCAAAGTCGCCAAGCTGATGGATTTTGGTGCCTTTGTGACCATTCTGCCGGGTAAGGATGGCTTGGTGCATGTTTCCCAGATCTGCGAAGAACGGGTCGAAAACGTCAGCGACAAGTTGTCAGAAGGGGAAATGGTCAAGGTCAAGGTACTGGAAATCGACAAGCAGGGCCGTATCCGTCTCAGCATGAAGGCGGTGGGCAGCGCCTGATCGACGTTTGCCAAAATCAATACTTAGAAAAAGGGCCGCATCGCGGCCCTTTTTCGTTATTGGCTAAAGCAGGATAGCAAGGGGACCTGCGCAGTCCCCCATGGCTTACTTATTGGCCCGATTTTCCACCAGTTCATTCACCACAGCAGGATCGGCCAGGGTGGAGGTGTCACCGATGGTGTCCTGCTCATTGGCGGCAATTTTGCGCAGAATACGCCGCATGATCTTGCCGGAACGGGTTTTGGGGAGCCCCGGGGCCCACTGGATCACATCCGGCTTGGCGATGGGACCGATTTCCTCACGCACCATGTCGATCAGTTCCTTGCGCAGGGCATCGGTGGGTTCCACCCCTTTCACCAGGGTCACGTAGGCATAGATACCCTGGCCCTTGATATCGTGCGGAAAACCGACCACAGCGGCTTCTGCCACCGCATCATGTAACACCAGGGCGCTTTCCACTTCGGCAGTCCCCATGCGATGGCCGGACACATTCAGCACATCGTCCATCCGGCCGGTGATCCAGTAGTAGCCGTCTGCATCCCGCCGGGCGCCATCACCGGTGAAATAATAGCCGGGGAATGTGGAGAAGTAGGTATCGACAAAGCGCTGGTGATCACCGTATACGCTGCGCATCTGGCTCGGCCAGGGATGTTTGATGACCAGTGCCCCTTCGGCCTCGCCCTCCAGCAGGTTACCGTCAGTATCTACAATGCCGGGCTGGATCCCGAAAAACGGCCGCGTAGCTGAGCCGGGCTTGAGGGCCGTAGCGCCGGGCAGGGGAGTGATAAGGTGGCCACCGGTTTCCGTCTGCCACCAGGTATCCACGATGGGACAGCGTTGCTCACCCACCACCCGGTAGTACCATTCCCAGGCTTCCGGATTGATAGGTTCGCCCACGGTACCCAGCAGGCGCAGACTGGCGCGGGAAGTCTTTTTCACCGGCTCCTCGCCTTCCCGCATCAGGGCACGAATCGCCGTGGGGGCGGTATAGAACACAGTGACCTGGTGCTTGTCGACCACCTGCCAGAAGCGGGATGCATCCGGGTAGTTCGGGACACCTTCAAAAGAGAGGGTGGTCGTGCCAATTGCCAGGGGGCCATAGACCAGGTAGCTGTGGCCGGTGACCCAGCCCACATCGGCGGTACACCAGAAAATATCCCCTTCCTGTAAATCGAAGGTGTACTTGGTGGTCATGGCCGTATATAGCAGGTAACCACCGGTGGTATGCAGGACCCCTTTGGGCTTGCCGGTGGATCCTGAGGTGTACAGGATGAACAGGGGATCTTCGGCGTCCATTTCTTCCGCCGGGCAGTCGCTGGAGGCCTCTGCCATCACTTCGTGATACCAGACATCCCGTTCCGGGTGCCAATCAATGTCGCCGCCGGTGCGTTTAACGGTCAATACCGTATGCACATTGGGACATTTCGCTACCGCCTTGTCGGTATTGGCCTTGAGAGGGACGGCTTTACCTCCACGAAGGCCTTCATCCGCAGTGACCACAACGCGACAATCAGAGTCCAGAATCCGGTCTTTAAGTGACTCGGGGGAAAAACCGCCAAATACCACCGAATGGACCGCACCGATACGTGCACAAGCCAGCATGGCGTAGGCGGCTTCAGGGATCATTGGCATATAAATACAAACCCGATCGCCTTTTTTGACACCGCGGGCCTTGAGTACGTTGGCCAGTTTGGAAACATGCTCATGCAATTCACGGTAAGTGATTTTACTGTCGGTGGCAGGATCATCACCTTCCCAGATTATCGCAACCTGATCACCACGGGTATCGAGATGACGGTCGATACAGTTGTAACAAACATTCAACTTGCCACCTTCAAACCACTTGATATGCAGGTCTTTCTTGTCATAACTCCAATCCAGTACCTTGTCCCAGGGCTTGAACCAGGTTATGAATTGTTCGGCTTGTTCGGCCCAGAAACCTTCAGGGTCCTCGATGGATCGTTGATACATCTCCTGGTAGCGGGCACCGTCTATATGTGCGTTGGCGGCAAACTCCGCCGGAACGGGATACAGTTTTTCGTCGGACATGAAAGAAACTCCTGCTTGTTTTTTAATATGTTGTTATCACTGAACACTGAGTCTATTAGCACCCCGGTGGTCGGTTGATGTAATACACATCAGTCGGTTTTTTCTTTGAAGGCTGTTTAGTTGGGTCAATTTGACATTGACCCCCACTGCAACCGAAAAAACGTTGCAGCATAAAAAATGCGGGCAAGAATACAGGGAACAGACCGAGCCAGAGCCATTGCCAACCTCCCTGAAAGGCCTCGGGTTCCAGCAGCCAAATCGTGGCGGCTTCACCGGACAGGTAGAACAGTATGGCAAACAGCACCCATATCAGGCGCCGGCCTAACGGTGACGTGATCAGAAGTTGCACACGCTGGAGTGTCATAAACACTATTGTTCACAATCGGAGCGGTTGTCGCAACTATTATGGAGCAATTTCATGTTTGATCGGATCATGGCTAAACTGCTGTTTATAAAGATGATTTATATCTTCATGGGGGAGGCTGAGCATGGGCGCCAGGCAGGTAAATATGCCACCTGCCATTAAAGCATCACCCCGAGCAGTATGTCGATCGACGACTTTGATTTTGCAGCAATCGGCAACCTCTTCCAGTGAGTACTGTCCGATGCGACCTGTATGACTGGTAAACAATAGCATAGTATCCAGGTAGGGATTACGTAATTGACACCTGATTTCCCGTTTGAAGTATTTATTTAAAAACCGAATATCAAAGTTAACGTGGTGACCAATCAAGACGGCATCATCAATAAACTCAGCGATGTCCGCCAAGACAGCACTAATGGGCGGACTGTCAGCAACGTCATCATCACAAATGCCATGAATGGCGGTTGATTCCTCGGGAATGGGTCGTTGGGGATTAATTAATTGGAGATATTCCCGCCCGGTTGCTTTCAGGCCTTTATATTCAAGCATGGCAATGGAAACCATTTCATCCCCGGCGTATACATGGAATCCGGTTGTTTCAGTATCAATGATAACGAAACGGGATTCTTCAATGGGCTGTGCCAGAATCCGTTTTTTATTATGGCGACGAAATTCTTCGCACACTTTTGCCAGACGCGGATCGTCAGGCCGCCTGCTTTTGCCTACGAGACTTTGTAAGTGACCGAAAAGATTCTTGATGTGTTTAGCAGGAGCCATAACAGGTAGTTATCAGTTAAAAAGCACTTCGTCCGAATCGGCCCTGAAGTTGATCCTGCAGGCGTTTGATCGCACGCATCGAGACACGTAACACGGAACGGGTTTGCCAGGGTAAGGCGTCCGGCCTGATAAACTTATCCGGCTCTTGTTGTTGTTCCACCTGTTCAATCTGGTGAACGATTAATAGATTCAGCAGTTCATCAAATGCAGCGAGGATGGAGTCGACCAGGTCCCGGTTAAGTATACCAAGATGCACCAGGACTTTTAGACGTTCCCGTGTATTGGTTTCAGTTAACCCGGCATGCAAGGCATAAATACGCGCAGCATCCGCAATCAGGCGCAAACCATTGCGTTTGATATCAATTTGACCCTTATGGGCTTCATCCTCCATCGTTAACAATTGATTAAAGAATCCAAGCGGCGGGCGCCCCTCGGCATCATCCTCAACCATATAACCAAGCAATGTATCTTTACCTTGAAGTTCTTGTAATAAATGTTCGCGCAGTTTGCGGGTCAACATGTCATCACCATAGAGGGTGGTGAAATCAAATACGATATTTCCCCAACGTGCAGATTTGTTATTCGGTTGCTGTACCATGTGACTGATTTGCTTGCGCCATTGCGACAAGGTTTTATGAAACATGGGATTGCGGGCCATAATGTCGCCCGGGCAGAGAATATATCCGGCCTTGTCAAGATTGATATTTAGCTGCTCAGCAAAGCTTTTGAACCAGTTTGTTTCTTCTACTGTGAGCTCGCCCGGATTATCATCAATTATCAGGCCATTATCCTGATCAGGGGTTAATAGCATTTCACGCCGGCCACCCGAGCCCATTATCAACAGGCTGTAGTTGCGTGGCGCCGGTCCCAGACCCTGTTGTTCGAGGTCCTGCAGGGTCAGTTCGACACAACGGCGTTGTATGGCCAGATGGATTTCACTGATTTCCTGAACGGCCTGTACGGCATGGTGGTTACGCTCACGCGCATCTCGTGCCATTTCATACATGGCGTTATAGAAATTACGTAAAGCGCTTAGTGATTCAGCATCTCGTATATGTTCTACGACAATATTTTGGTGCCTTACCCGGGCCTTGAATAAATCGGTTTGTGATATAAGCCCGGCAGGTTCACCCTCCTTGGTGACCACCAGATATTTAATGTGGTGGCTTTGCAGCTTGTCTTCGGCATGCCAGAGTGGGTCGATATAGGAAACACACACCGGCGTTTCACATGCAGCCTCGGCAACGGGAGTCTCGGCACCGGCCTGTTTATTTACCAGGGCATCGCATAGCCCGGAAAAAGTTAACATCCCGATCAATTTCTTCTCGTCCTTGAATACAGCCAGGCTACCGATTTTTCGCTCCTGCATGATGTTATAAGCGTCGCTGATGGTCGTTTTAACATCACACTGTGCCAGAGGGGATGTCATTACTGTATAGACCGGTTGTCCCATCACGCCACTGACGGGGTGGCTGGTGGTTGTGCGGTTACGAATACGCTTACCAATAATATGATCGACCAGGTTGGATAGCTCGCTATAACTTTGCTCAAGATCATGGAATGCATTATCTGTAAATCGCAGGATCATACAATCCCCTTCAGCCAAAGCCGTTGCGGTGTAGGGCGATTTGTCCAGGTAGTTTGATAGGCCGATAAACTCGCCTGTCTGGAGCGAGTTAAGCTGACCGTGTTTCCGGTGCACAGTAATGATGCCGTCGAGAAGAACATAGAGTTGATGCTGGTAAGGCACACCGGCGGCAAACAGGCTGTCACCGTCTTTTAATAAGAAGATTTTGCCTTTTTCCGCAATCGCATGTAAGACTTCGGAGTCAAGTCCGGAGAAAGTGCGGGTCTCGGCCAATCGTGCAATGTCAGGGTGGGTGCCCATGTAATGATATTATCGTATTTGAACCTGATGGCTCAATTATAAATTACCAGTTGCTATACTGAGAGTGTAGATGCAGCCTTAATACAGGTACATCAAATATGGGATGGATCTCTTTTCAGTATGAAGATATGCCGGTGGACTGTGTGCTGGTGGCGGACACTGCCGGACTACTGGAAATTACCGAGTTCAGACTTTTCCAGTTGGCTTTTGATGAGTGGTACGGTCGCGAAATACGCGACTATGAGGCGGAAGATTATTTTACGGCCTTCATGTATTACGATCGTGTCCCGTTCTGGGTTAGACGGTTTTGCCACAAGATCCAGGATCTTCGTGAAGAGGGGCATCTTGATCCCCGTAATTTTGGTATCAATCCGCAACGCTTTGAATATCGACTGTTGCGATGGGGGGTAATGGCTGTTTCAATCATGCTTGCCAGCCTGGTGATTTTAATCTTTCTGGCGAATACGGCAGTAGACTTGATGCCCTTCCTCAAGGAATGTTACTTTCCCCCTTGTTACTAAAACAACAACACCAAGGCAAGGGGCCATGCTCGATATTATTTTTATACTCGTTACAGGGGCGATCGCCTATCACGGCTTGACTTTTCGTGACGAGGAGGGCGAGTCGGAAATCGGTCATTTGTTATTTGGTTCAATAGCCTTACTGTTCTGTGTGCGTACGTTATTTGTTGATATTATAGGCATTTTCTGAGTTATTATTTTTTATAACTGCGTTGTTTTTCATCTTCCTCGGGTACCCGCAGCAGGCGTTCCGATTCAGGTTTGGCCAGTTCCTGACGCAAATAGGCAGCGCGACCCGCAACCGTCGGTGGTTTCTCCGGTTGTAAGCGCAGAAAGCGGGTTAACCAGTTTGGGCCTTCAACCATTTCCGCATCAAGTTCTAAAGATTTTTCATAGTCAGCAATTGCCTGGTGATAGTGTCCCATCCGGTCATGCACGATACCCCGGTTGGCATAACTGGGGGCGAAATCGGGTTGCTTGTAAATTACTTGGTTGAAAATTTCCAATGCTTCCTCGTTCTGACCCATCTGCATCAGGCTGCGGGCTTTACCTCGCATGGCGGGCAACAGTTCGGGGTCTTCCTGTAATGCTGCTTCATATTGATCAAATGCCTTTTGATAGTCGCCATCTTCAAAGTAGCGATTGGCGGCCTCATAGGCTTTTTCACCGGGGACCTGTTCCTGTAAACCCGCCAGGATCATCCAGCCAAAAAACCCCGCAAACATCACAATGGCGGTTATCTTAAGAATTTTGTATACGGGATCATCCATTAGTCGGTAAACCAATCAGGTTAAGGTTAAACAGATAGGAAAATAACAAGCTGACAAAAATGCTGATGAAGCGGGCACGCGTCATCTGGCCGGCGAGTTCAGATTCATTGAGTTCCCGCTTCAGTTTACGTTGCAGCCGACGTACGCTGATAACCCAGATGAGTTTAGTGATAGGAAAAAACAGTAATAGCGCCAGTACAAATACAGATAGAAGAAAATACAACATAGGCGTGAAACCACATCAAATCATAAACAGGTTAAAGAAAAAGGGAGGGCATCGCCCTCCCTTTGTGGATTGCCTTCCAGGCGGCTAGGACGGCCTGTCGACATCAAGGTGAATATCACCAATGTCCTCATGCAAGGCTTCGATTTCCTGGTCAGGAACAGTGGACATTCCCATGTGATATGCCAGGAACCACATCATGAAGACACCCAGCGCCCACCACAGCAACTGCCAGGCCCAGATAGACGGAATACCGAACATCCAGGTGGCCACGTTGGTCGGGTCGCCGAAGATGGTGTTGCCAATCACGGCGCCCGGGCCAATGCCGAAGAAGAACCAGACCAGGGTAATGATCCAGGCAATCGGCACCAGCTTCTTCTTGTCTACCGCGACAGAGGCATGTTCACGCAGGTAGGTGTGGAAGGTCATCTTGTGCTCATGATCTGCCTTGTTTTGGGTCATGGCAGAGACGATGACGGCGATACCCAGGTTAAAGAAAATACCCCAGCCGGCGGAATGGAGCGTCCACGGCCAACGACCCCACGGCATGTACTGGGCACCAATCTTCTCGGTGAGGGTGACGGCGATTAAACCGGCAATCAGGCCGAGGACTACACCCTGGCGGGTCAGCCACGGGAAGTAGCACACTGCCATCAAGGCCGGCCACATCTGGAAGCCATAGGCTACCGCCAGACCACCGAGCAGTACCAGGGCATCCGTCGCAGTGGTCGCAACCACGAGAGCGGCCAGCACGATAACGGCAACACCAATACGGCCCCACAGTTTCTGCTGGGCATGGGTGGCATTCGGCAGGATGTAGCGTTTCAGCACGTCACGGGTCAACATGCCACCGGCGGTGGACATGTAGGCCGCACCGGTCGACTGCATGGCGGCCAGGGCACACACGGATAACAGACCAACCAACCAGGGGGCGGTATCCGCCATCAGGTGGATTAATTGCGGCACCAGCATACCTTGCTTACCAGCGGATTCCATCAAGTCCTTGCCGCCTAAGCCGACACCCATGACGTTATTGACCATGTCCGGGTGGGCTGCCATGAAGGCGGTATCCGCGCCCAGGAAGTGAGCCCCCAAGCCCTGAAAGGCGGTAAACACCATCAGGATGAAGCCAATCCCGAAAGCCGAAGCCCACACTTGTTGCGGGGCGAAGGGTTTTGGGTTGTGATTGGAAAACGCCCACATGGAGAAGGCCGGGGCAGACTGAATACCCATCAAGGCGAACATATAGGTCAGGATCATCATACCCGTCCAGGCACCACCCACCGGGTTTTCAACCCCGAGTCCGGCAACGAATTGAATCACGCCCGGAATGGCAATGTAGTGACTGTAACCCTCGGCGGTTTTCTTGGGATCATGTTGCGCCAGTGTACCCAGCAGATCCGCCCAGCTTTTGCCTTCCGGTAGCAGGTTGTAGGCAATGATGCCGATGGCAACGATACCCAGAGCAAGCAGGACAGCCTGCATGGTATCCACATAGGCCACCGCACGCAGACCCCCTGACGCGACATAGATCAGTACCACCAAGGACAACATCCACATACCGGTATTAACACCGAGCATTCCGTCGGTCAGTACGTTGAACAGGAAGCCGGAAGCGCGTAATTGCACACCCAGGTAGGGGACGGAAAAGATCAAGGCCACCAGCACGACCAGCAGGCGAATGGTATCGGACTTGAAGTAAGCGGATAACATTTCACCGGGGGTGACAAAGCCGAAGCGTTTGCCCAGAATCCATTGCCGTTTTAGAAAAATGACACCGGTGAAGGGAATCGTAATGGCATAAAAAGATGCATAGGCATACTGAAAACCATCACGATACAGCAGGCCGGGATGGCCCATAAATGTCCAGCCTGAAAATGACGTCGCTGTTGCGGCCAACACGAAAACCCACAGCGAAATGCTGCGTCCGGCAAGAAAATAGTCGGTAGCGGTTTTTGCTGATATTGCACCCTTGATACCCCAGAAGATGCAATAGCCCCAATACAACGCGACGAATATGAACAACCAAACAATCTTTGCATCCATATTTCGCAACCTCTCTTGTTGTTATAGTCGTGGCGGGCGAAGAACTCCCCTGAATACGACACTCTATTACTTTGGGAAAGATAATCGGGACTTATCATTAAACAAATTTGGTGCAATGACAACATTAATGCACCAAAAAGGTTAACAAGAGTTTCTATTAGAATATTAAGAAAGTCTTATTGATAATCTTAGCCAAGCACACATTGGGCCATATAGTATTGATTACACTTAATTTAAATAATTGATTATTTAACGCGGGATTAGATCAACGCTGACAATATAACTGAGTTACTTGATGCGTTATAGGAAATGAATCATCAATGCAGTTGATGTTGTTGTGAGTGATAAACAGGATATCGCAGCATACTATTCGGATATCCAGGACATCATGCTTAGGCGAGCAAGGAATTTATAATTTAAATCTGAACGATGCAGGCATGTCCCGTAGCAACAATGAGACGTTATTCGACGTTTGCAAATAACACACTGCATATATCTAAGTTAGTATGTTTTTTTATCACAATCAATATTAGGGTTGAGTGCAGAATAATTTATCCCACCAGCGACGTCGATTCCCGGGGGGTGGCAGTGCTGACTCAAGATCGATGGGTTTTTCAATGGACAGGATCCATCCGGGCAGGGGCGGGTTATCACTGAAGCCGCAGACAACGCCGAGATTATTGGGATCATATATTTTGACAAATGTCGGAGTCTGGCGATTATCAACGTAGACGATGCCACAGTAGTCTTCTTTATGCTCTGATCGGAGCAGCTTGTCGATCTCTTCAATAAATGTAATTAGTTGCCCATGATTACCGGGTTGTTCCGGCGGCGTTTCCCCGATCGCGTAGATATACCATTGCTTTTCCGTTTGTTGTCGCAGGGTTTCCCATAACTCATCTAACTGAGGCCAGCGAAGGATGCCGGAAAAAGCACCGCGATAAACATCTATGAATGAGATCGAATCCGTCATAGTCCTGTCCGGTTTATAGATTGAGTATGTAAATAAAAATAAATATAGCGCTTTATGATTCTACACGGGTATCAGGTTTGACACGGATCGCAGCGGTGCGAGGTATCAAGTTAAACTGCCATTGAGGGATTGCCCAGCTCCAGAATTCTTCCACGGTGCTATTAAGTAAGGCAGGCGGTGGTTGTTGTCCCAGGAATTCGAGTACCTGCCAAAGATTTTGTACTGCCTGCTTGTCATTTAAGGCCGGTGCCAGGGTTTGTTTGCTGAGTTTGTGTCCCGTTGACGGATCAATGGCCACCGGTAAATGCGCGTATTGTGGCGGAGTGAATCCCAGAAGTTGTTGCACAAAGATCTGGCGTGGGGTGGAATCCAGCAGATCACTGCCGCGAACGACTTCAGTCATGCCTTGTTCGACGTCATCAAGCGCGACCGCCAGTTGGTAGGAATACAATCCATCCGCGCGTCGCAGGACGAAATCGCCGCTTTCTTCGGCCAGGGCTATGTGGTGGCCACCCTGAATCATATCCTTAAACTGAATCACGCTGTTACGGGTATCAACCCGCAGGGCGTGAGGTCCGTATTGCGGTTTAGGCTTGCCACGACAGGTGCCGGGATAAATCAACGGGCCAGTGGTATGACCGACGGCATTGGCAATTTGCTGACGACTGCAACTGCAGGCGTAGAGTCGGTCACTCTGTTGTATTTCCTCCAGCGCCTCGGCGTAGCGTGTCTGTCGCGCCTGCTGGTATAGCGCCTCACCATCCCAGGTGAGCCCGTGGGCTTCCAGACTGTAAAGAATGGCGTCGATTGCGCCCTCGGCCTCTCGTGGCGGATCGATATTCTCGATCCGCAGCCACCATTCACCATTTTGGGAACGGGCCTGCAAATAACTACCCACTGCTGCGATGAGCGATCCGAAGTGCAGTGGTCCTGTTGGGGAGGGGGCAAAGCGGCCGCGATAGGTAGCAACGGGTTGCGACATGCTGACTTAATCGTACCAGCGAGTGAAATTTTCAACGGGCTCTCGTTCAAGTCGGTATTGATTGACGGCGGCTTCGGAGTCCGCATAACCCAGCGACATTCCGCAGAGTAGTAACTTGTCAGAAGACATCCCCAGTATCCGGCGTACGATGTCGGGATATTCCGCCAGCGAGGCCTGGGGACAGGTCTCGAGGCCATGATGACGGGCGGCGAGCATAATATTTTGCATAAACATGCCCATATCCAACCAGGAGCCGGTCTGCATATCTTTGTCGATAAAAAACAACAGGCCCACGGGCGCATCGAAAAAGCGATAATTCCGGTACCAGGCTGCAAGCCGTTTATCCTTGTCAACCCGACCGATACCCTGTGCACGATACAGTGCCAGGCCGCAGTCTTTGCGGCGAGTGGTATAGGGCTCCCGCCATTCACTCGGGTAATAGGAATAATCCGGATTTTCCGGAGTCTTGTTTTCCCGAGCCGCAATGATGGCATCTCCGAGGTTATTCTTGGTATCGCCCTGGACTACCGCTACCTGCCAGGGCTGACAATTGACGCCGGAGGGTGCCCAGCGGGCGGTGGTCAGGATTTGGGTAATCGTTTCCTGCTTGATCGGCTTATCGAGAAAAGCGCGCACGCAATGGCGTCCCTCAATGGCTTCGATGATGTCCATGA
>CBDUOW010000005.1:0-26777 GCA_965368945.1 uncultured Gammaproteobacteria bacterium | reverse complement strand
TGCCGCCGATAGCCTCAAGTGTGGTAGATACACAGGCCATAACCGTGATTCGGGATTGGATAAGCGGCCTGTCTGAATGCCCCTAGACGCTAGTTCTTCGTCCCAGTCTGCGGTTTACCCCCATTGGACAGTAGGTCAGCGACTATTCTGATGGTAGAATCAGCGCCCGAATATGGGCTAATTGTCTAAATTCCAAGAAATTTTTATGCCAGGTTAACGGCGAGCACGATAGTTGGAGCAGACGTGAAGTTTTTACCGGTTTTCATGAATATCAAGGACCAGCCCTGTCTGGTGGTGGGTGGCGGACAGGTTGCTTCACGTAAGGTTTTTATGCTCGAGCGGGCCGGCGGCAAAGTGACCGTGGTGTCACCGGTGCTGGATCCTGAGCTGCAACAGCAACATGAGAATGGCGTGATTGAATATTTACCGAGGGACTTCGAAGCCGCCGATATCGACAAGCAGGTGGTGATTATTGCGGCCACCGATAATGAAGCCGTTAACCGCAAAGTGGCGGAGATAGCCAAACTGCACGGTATCCCGGTCAATGTGGTTGATTCTCCCGAGCTCTGCAGTTTTATCGTGCCCTCGGTCATTGATCGCGATCCGGTGCAGATTGCGATTTCAACCGGCGGGGCTTCACCGGTGCTGGCCCGGCTGTTACGCGCCAGGCTGGAAACGTTTATTCCCGCTGCCTATGGCCGGTTGGCAAAACTGGTGGAATCGTCCCGCGAAAAGGTCAAACAAAAATTCAACAACAGTAACGAAATCCGTACTTTCTGGGAAAATATCCTGGAAGGTCCGGTTGCCGACTTGCTTATGGCGGGCAAGGACAAGGCGGCCAGGGAGACCCTGCAACAGGCCATCGATGCCGCTGAGCCGCCGCCTGCCCGGGGCGAGGTGTTTCTGGTTGGCGCCGGCCCCGGGGATCCGGATTTACTCACCTTCCGTGCCCTGCGCCTGATGCAACAGGCCGATGTGGTTGTTTATGACCGCCTGGTATCGGCTCCGGTGCTGGACCTGGTGCGGCGCGATGCGGAATTTATCTATGCCGGCAAGGAACGTAACAAACACACCCTCAAGCAGGAAAGTATCAATGCCTTGCTGGTCAGGTTGGCGAAGGAAAATAAGAAGGTGTTGCGTCTGAAAGGCGGGGATCCTTTTATATTCGGGAGGGGTGGCGAAGAAATCGAAACCCTGATGGCAGAAGGGATTAACTTTCAGGTTGTCCCCGGCATTACGGCGGCGGCCGGTTGTGCCGCCTATGCGGGGATCCCGTTAACCCATCGTGACTATGTGCAGTCCTGCATGTTTGTTACCGGCCACTTGAAAGATGGCAGTATTGACCTGAACTGGGACGCCATTAGTCATCCCGGACAGACGGTGGTGTTCTATATGGGGCTTCATGCTGTCAAGCAACTGTGCAAGCAACTCATCGCACATGGCTTGCCGGCGACAACACCCGCGGCGCTGGTGGAGAAGGGCACCACGCAGCAACAGCGTGTTCACATCGGTGATCTGGCGTCCTTGCCAGGCCTGGTGGAAAAAGAACAAGTCCAGGCGCCGACCCTGATTATCGTCGGTGATGTGGTCAAGTTGCACGACAAACTCGCCTGGTTTGAACCGGATGGCGAAGCGCCGATGCAATATCCCTTATCCGGTTAGGCGGTGGTCGCGCTGCGTTGGTAAAACAACCTGTACACGGTTGGGACAACTAACAGACTGACCAGCATCGAGAAAAACAGCCCCCAGACAATCACGATAGCCAGGGGTTGTAACATCTCAGCACCTTCCCCCAGGCCCAGTGCCAACGGCAACATGCCCACCGCCGTTGTCAGGGTGGTCATCAGGATGGGTCGCAAGCGGATGCGGCAGGCGTTCAAAATGGCATCCAGTAATGGCGAGCCGTGCTCCTTTTCAATTTCAATTTGTTCAACCAGTACGATGGTATTGTTAACCACGATACCCGCCAGCATAATCAAGCCTAACCACACCGGCGTGGATATCGGGGTTGCGGTAACAAACAAACCGGCAGCAACGCCTATCAGAGTAAAAGGAATGCTCAATAAAATGATAAATGGATTGCGTAACGATTCGTATTGAATTGCCATCACAACAAACACCAGAAACAACGCCAGAGCGATTAAAAGATAGCCGACAGACTGGCCTTCCTGGAGTTGTTGTTTCACTCCTCCCTCATACAGGGTGTAACCTTCTGGTAGCGGGAAGTCGGCAAGTTGGTTATCAATCAACGTTAATGCTTCCGCCAGGGAAATTTCATCGGTGACACTTGCTGTGATTTCCACGATACGTCTTTGATTATCCCGTTTGATACTGTTGGGCGTAAGATCCAGGCGAATGTTGGCCACGTCACGTAACCGGATTGGACTACCCTGGTGCATTCCGACCTGCAGATTTTCCGCCTCATCCGTAGTACTGACTGACTGGCGGGGCAATCGCAGGCGTATATCGTATTTGCGATCGCCATCAAGAAAATCCGATACCACCAGGCCATCCAGCCCAACTTGCAAGGCGCGAGCAATGGCATCAGGTCGAATATCAAGATCAGCGGCCCGTTCGCGATTGATTTCCACCACCAGCTCTTCCTGTAGATTTTCATAATTATGTTCGACGTTGCGCAGCCCTTTTATTGTTTTCAGGCGTTCTACAACCATGTCACCCAGCTGCTCAAGGGTATCGATATTATCCCCCTGTATGCGAATACTGATATCATCGTCACCCCGGCCCAGGCGTAAGCCACGAATTCCCTGCACCCGCATATTAATGCGATAACCCACGAGTTGCATCGCGTTGATTTTTTCCTGCATTCTGCTGACCCACTGTTGACTGGTCATATCTCTCTTGCTACTTGGAATGAGGTGCAGATAGACGCCGCTGAAACTACTCGACTGGTATTCAGAACGCCCAAAAATAAATCCGCCCGCCGTGGTAAATACCGATTCAACTTCCGGTTGGGATACAAATAATTGTTCCAGTTGTTTGACGACCGCATCCATGTCATCGAGTTGGGTACCGCTATCGCCCCTGATGCTTACATTGATGCGGCCTTCATCCATCTGGGGCAGGAAAATCTTTTTTTGTTGTAAATGATAAAAGTAAAAACCAGACGCTATAAACAAAACAAGAAGAATCAGTAGCGGCAATTTTGGTCGGATAATAAGCCGACCAACGTATTGGCCATAAATAGCCTGTAGTTTGTTCATGAAGATGTCGATGCGTGCCGGCAGCCCCTGGCTGATAACTGATTGACTGATGGTGCGTGCTCCCAGTGCAGGGACCAGGGTTAACGCCACCACCAGCGACGATAAAATCGCAGCGGAGAGGGTGGCTATCAACTCATTAAACAGCAGACCAATAAGTCCACCAATAAACAGAAACGGCAGAATGGCAGCCAGGTTGGTAGAGGTTGCGGCTGTGATGGCACTCGTGATCTCACCGGCGGCATTTACCGAGGCCTCTTCATTGGGTTCGCCCATTTTTTGATGGCGCGTCATGTTTTCCAGCATCACTATGGTGTTGTCAACCAGCATGCCAACGCCGACTGCAAGACCGCCCAGGGTCATGATATTTAGCGTCAGGTTGCCAAGTCCCATAATGACAAAAGTAATCAGAATGGCGAGTGGAATAGACAACCCAATGATGAGGGTGCGGCGTATATCACCGAGGAAGAGGTAAACCACCAGCATGGCAAGCAGGGCACCGGTAATAACGGCAAAGCTTGCATTGCGCAGCGCATGACGAACATAAATGGACTGATCTGATACGGTGGCAAGATGAATGTCGGCTGGTATAATATCCTGCGCCTGTAACCACGCCAGGCGTTGTTTGACCACGTCCACCACAGCAACGGTATTCGCGGTGGGTTGTTTCTGGATTGAGAGCTTGATTGCCGGCTGCTCATCAAGCCGCACGCGGAGTCGTTCTTCCTCATGCGTATCCCGAACTGTTGCCACATCCCGTATGCGAAGCGGCGTCTTGCTCCGGTTGTCGCGTTGCGGGTATAGCGGCAGATTACCCAGTTCTTGCGGATCCATGATGCGTCCCGTTGCTCGTGTGCTGAGCTCTCGATCCGCCAACAGCATTCGACCCCCGGAAAATTCCCGGTTCTCTTCCGCCAAGGCAGTACGTACATCCTCAAAGGTCAACCCGAGACTGGCAAGTCGCTCTTGATCGACAACGATCTGGATTTCCCGTACATTGCCGCCGCCCACTTCCGTCGATGCCACTCCCGGCAGGTTCAAAAACCATTTGGAAAATTGATAATCAACCCAGTCACGTAATTCTGTCGAAGGTCGCAGATCGGAACTGACCGCCAGCTCCAGCACGGCGATCTGCGAAGGATCACGTTTGAAGATGATAGGGGGATCAATGGTATCCGGCAGAAAGCGTTTGGCGCGATCCAGACGAGTACTGGCATCTCGTAACGCAATATCGATATCCGTACCGTAGGGGAAACTCAGGTCGACTTCGCTGCGCCCCTCACTGGTTGTAGACTGGGCCGCAATCGCATCCTCAGTGATCGCCAGTTGCTCTTCCAGTTGGCGTGTTATCTGATCTTCCATAATGCGTGCCGGCACACCGGGGTCAATAATACGTACTCGTACTTCCGGGTAAATTATATGTGGTAACAGGTCAATGGCCAGCCGATCAAGTGAAAACAGGCCAAGCACTACTACCGTCAGCGCCAGCATGAAGACGGCAATGGGGCGGCGCACTGACCAGGAAGCGAGTCCTCCACTACGAAATCGTTGGCGCATAATTATTCCGTGGTGCTGACGGCGACTGGTTTAGTGGTAACAGGCACAATCTTTTTACCATCACGCAGTCCAATGAAACCTTTGACTACAACGCGTTCATTGACTTCGATGCCTTCAAGAATTTCCATCTGGTTACCCAGCAGAATACCGGTTTGTACCCGTACTGATTCCACGGTGTTATCCGCAGTGAGGCGATAGACAAATTCACCCAGGCTGTCATGGCGAATGGCGGCAAAGGGTACGTTACGCCGCGGTGTGGTTTGGGTGTTCACCGTGACGCGACACAACTGGCCGGGACGGGCACCTTCTGGAATGGTCGCAAACTGCATTTCCATCATGCCTTTACGGGTCTGTGGATCGATAGTGGGGAAAATGCGTTTTACCGTGGCGGGATATTGTTGTTCACCCAGTGCATCGATGCGCACTTTTACCGTGTCTCCGGTATTGATGTTACTGAGTAACAGTTCCGAGACAGGGATGACGATTTTAATTTGTGCGGGGTCGAATACGGTCAGAATATGACTATGAACCGGCACCACATCACCGGTCTCTTTCAAACGTTCACTGATAATTCCGCTGAATGGTGCCTTGATGCGGGTGTGCGCCATGCGGGTTTGCAGCAGGGAAACTTCTGCACGTGCCAGTTCAAGCGCCGTCCGGGCACGTGCCAGTTCATCTTCAGAGGCAAGTTTCTTACGATACAGACTGTCAAGGCGTTTGACATCCACCTTCGCCTGCTTGAGTGTGGCTTCAGCCTTGTTCAATTCGGCCTGAATCAGACGATCATCAATACGGGCGAGGATGGCATCCTGTTCTATTGCATCGCCTTCGTAAAACGGTAATTCAACGATACGGCCTTCTTCTTCATTGAAAATGTGAACCGTGGTCACTGCTTGCAGTGAGCCGGTGAGAATACGATGGGCAATTAGCGGACTGCGGCTGACCGTGGCGACTTCCACCGGTGTCGGTGTTGGCGTGCGGGATACAGCCTGCTGTGTTTGGTCACAACCGGCGAGTAAAAGCAGCAATAGGGGCAGCAGAGTTTTTTTCATTATTTCCTACAAAATATTATGGAATTAGATAAATTAAATTCGCACGCCAAAGTTATGATAATATTGTACTTTTCCGTCAAATAACAGGGCTTTATGGTTCATTATCATTACACCAGTGCTCCCCACGCCGGACGTCAGGACCTGCGTAACCTGAAGCGCGTGTTTCCCTATATCTGGGAATACCGTGGCCGGGTGCTACTGGCGCTGGTTAGCTTAATTCTGGCCAAGGTTGCCATTGTTGGTATCCCCCTGGTGCTGAAGGAAATTGTGGATGCACTCGATACGGCACAGGGTGCGGTCATAGTTTTACCGGTTATGCTGTTTTTAATCTATGGGGCATTACGCTTGGGCAGTTCGCTGTTCAATGAATTGCGCGATGCCATCTTTGCGCGGGTTCGTTTTCACGCCATGCGGCGGTTATCGAATCAGGTCCTGACCCACTTACATGAATTGTCCTTGCGTTATCATCTGGAACGACGTACCGGAAATATCACCCGGGATCTGGAACGTGGCACCCTTAGCGTCAGTTCTATTCTGAATTATCTGGTGTTTAATATTGTGCCCACCGCCGCTGAGTTTGTGTTGGTTGCGATTATCCTGCTTGGGCAGTACGAATGGCATTTTGCACTGGTGACTTTTGCAACGGTTGCGGTTTATATCGGCTTTACCCTGGCGGTGACCGAGTGGCGCATGCATTTTCGCCATACCATGAACAAGCTGGACTCGGAAGCCAATGGTCAGGCGGTCGACAGCTTGCTTAATTACGAAACGGTCAAGTATTTCAATAACGAAGCGTATGAACTCAAACGCTATGACAATACCTTGTTGCAATGGGAAGAAGCGGCGGTAAAAAGTCATACTTCCATGGCGTTACTCAACTTTGGTCAAGGCGTTATTATCGCAGTCGGACTTACCCTCATCATGATTTATGCCGGCAAGGGGGTCGTTGCCGGCAGCATGAGCCTGGGTGATCTGGTGTTGGTGAATACCTTGATGTTGCAATTGTTCATGCCGCTGAACTTCCTCGGCATCATCTATCGGATGTTAAAACATACGCTGGCTGATATGGACCTGGTACTGAAACTGCTGGATCGACAAGTTGAGGTGGAAGACAGCCCGGCGGCCGTTCCACTGGTGATCAGGGAACCGACCGTTCGGTTTGAACATGTAAGTTTTGCCTACCAGGAGGATCGCCCGATCCTGCACGATGTCAGCTTTGAGATACCAGCCGGGCAGAAGGTGGCGGTGGTGGGTCCGTCCGGCGCCGGCAAATCGACCCTGTCACGCCTGCTTTTTCGTTTCTATGATGTGGGTGCAGGCCGTATATTAATTGACAACCAGTCGGTTGCGGAGGTTACCCAGGAAAGTCTGCGGCGTGCCATCGGCATCGTACCCCAGGACACCGTTCTGTTTAACGAGTCGATCTATTACAACATTCAGTACGCCCAGCCTGAGGCCAGTCAGGAAGACGTGCACAATGCTGCCCGCATGGCTCATATACACGAGTTCATAGAAAGTTTGCCGCAAGGTTATGACACCATGGTGGGTGAACGGGGTTTGAAACTGTCCGGCGGTGAGAAACAGCGCATTGCCATCGCACGGGTCATTCTGAAAAACCCACCGATTCTGATATTTGACGAGGCCACTTCGTCGCTGGACTCACGTTCAGAGCAAGCCATCCTGCAGGCTCTGAAAGAAGTGGCTGAGAAAAACACCACGCTGGTGATCGCCCATCGGCTTTCGACCATTATTGATGCCAATACCATTCTGGTGATGGAGCAGGGGCGCATCGTTGAGCAGGGCGACCATCATGCCCTGCTGGAGCGGGGCGGTCTGTATGCGCAGATGTGGGCACTGCAGCAGGAAGAAAAGCGGGTAGAGTCCCAGACACTGGAGACAGTAGCCAGTCCTGCATAGGCAAAACACCGTTGATTTATAAGGGTTTTCTGTCGAATTTTACGCCTGTCTGCAGGTTTATGTGCCCAAATGGGGTATAATTCACGTCCCCTAACAGAGTGAGAACACCATGTCTGAAGTCAAATCACGCATGATTCCCGATGACACCGTGGGTGGCTGCGCCTCGAGTGAGCCGTTTGCGCTGCAGGTCATCGATGACAGTATGGAACCGGAGTTCAAGAAGGATTGCATTATTGTCATTGACCCTTCGGGTCTGGCTGTACACGGCGCCTATGTGATTGCCACGGTGGAAAATGGCTATATTTTCCGCCAGTTGAGTCTCGAAGACGGACGTTACTATCTTCAGCCTCTGAATGAAGATTACCTGCATGAGAAACGGGAAATCAAACTGGACGCTATTGAAGGGGTGATAATTCAGCAAGCCGCACCCAATGGACGCCGCAAGGATCGCAAGAAATATACCTACACAGGACCGGATGCAGAGCTGAACTGATTAAGCGGCTTACCCGTCTTTGATGGAAAGTTCGTTCTTAGCAGGGGTCAAATCAGCCTGGTCTTGTACACAATCCTACTTGTAGGTTGAACTCAGTTGTTCCGGGCGCAAGTTAGGAGCAAAGTATTCGTCGGCATCATCCTCGGAGACGTTTTTTCCCATTGTATTAAGCAACGGTTGTTCATAGTCTACCCAGCCGCGTAAGCCGGTCTTGAGTGAACTGACATTGGTATAACCCATCTGTTGCATGACATCGCAGACAAACACACTACGATTTCCGGAACGGCAGACAACGACAATTTCCTTGTCACGCGCCTCGACCAGCTCAGGTAGAGTTTCTTCATAATCATATTCGCAGGCAGTTTCCAGGACACCTCGTGGCACGTTAATGGAACCAGCGATATGCATGGCTTCATATTCGTAAGGTTCACGCACATCCAGAAGCATGACTTCACGTTCTTGCATGATTTCTTCCAGATCCCAGGGGAACAATTCTTTGACTCGCTCCGCCGTTTCAGCGACCAGTTCAGTAAATCGTTTCATTGTTTTGGTTCTGTCTGTTTAGGAATTCAAGCTGCTCTTTGAAAAACCCTGTTCAACCGCCATAACGGCGGCTTCAACCCGGGAATGGACTTCCAGTTTGCGCAGGATGGCTTTGACATGCAGTTTAACCGTGCCATCCGAGATACCCAGGTTACGGGCAATCGCTTTGTTGCTTTGTCCTTCCGCAAGCAGTCCAAGGATTTCCGTTTCCCGGGGAGTCAGTTCGGAAAAAGGACTGTCATCCGGTTGCTCTTTCTCAGTGACGCCTCCGCCTTGTACCGCCTTGGCCAGAATCGGTGCCAAATCCGGAGCCACCACGGTCTTGCCGGAAACAATATCCCGTAATGCCAGCACCAACTCATCCGGTTCCATGTCTTTGAGGAGATAACCCTGGGCACCCTGGCGCAGGGACTCAAGCAAATCACTTTCCTCAGTGCTGGTGGTTAGCATGACGGTTGGAAGTTCAGGATCGTGTTTACGTATCAGTTCCAATACCCCAAGCCCGTTGATACCGGGCATGCGCATGTCCAGCAGGATAATGTCTGGAGTGAGATCGCTGACCAAACGCAGGCAATCCTGACCACTGCCGACAGAGGCGACGACCTCAATCCCGCGGCTGGTTAACAGGCCTTCCAGACCAACGCGAAACAGGGTGTGATCATCAATGAGGATTACACGTAGACTCATGGCAACACATTCGCTTTAGGTGGATCGACTTTAACACCGGGCTTCGGTGATACTTCTGGATAATGGAAATGCAGCAGAATGCGCGTACCTTCGCCGGGTTCACTCTCAATCCGCGCCGTACCACCAATCCGTTTGGCGCGCTCTTGCATGATACTGAGACCGAGATGATCCCCTGAAGTCCGATCCGATTCAGGCTGTAAAGTCATACCGACGCCATCGTCTTCAATCAGAATACGGCAATCGCCATGGACATCGCTTCGCATAATGACACGCACGGTGTGGGCCTGGCTGTGTTTTCGAATATTATTGAGCGCCTCCTGAATAATACGTAATGCCTGCACCTCGATACTCGCCGGCAGTTGCAGTACGTTCCATTCTTTTTGCAGGAAAATGGATATATCTGACTGGTTACGGAACCGCTCAGCAAGGTGCTCCACCGCGGGCACGAGACCATGTTTGCCAATAGGGGCACGGAAATGGGTAATCAGTTCTCGCAGTTCCAGGTAGGCTTCGTCGAGATTGTTTTCTATTTTTTCAAGTTCGTACCAGACAGCCGGTTCCTGACCCTGTCGCAGGGTTTCATCCAGTACCCGTACCTGGAAGCGTAAGCTGGCCAGGGTCTGCGCCAGGGAATCATGCAGTTCATGCGCGAGCCGGGTGCGCTCTTCCATAAGGGATAGGCGGTTGGATTCATCATCGGAACGGGCCTTGTCGATGGCCATCCCCAGGTGACGGCCAATACTGGTCAGTAAATCTTCGATGTCTTCCTGATCGGCAAAGTCATTATTGTCAACAAACAGATTATAGACACCAAGGGTTTTATCCCGGTACTGCAGGGGAACGGCAATCATGCCAATATTGTCATTATTGAAGAAGGACCGGCCAATGATCTTGTCACACTGACTGATGTCTTTCTGAAACAGCACCACGCCATCCCGATAGGCGCTACCACACAGGCAGCTATCAGAAGGAATGAGTTGTTCGCGTTCCATGAGGTCATCATCCAGCCCGATACTGGAGACCAGGCGCATCTGGTTATCGTCAGTGATCAGACGGACCACGGCAGCACGGGCATGCACGACATCTTTAAGGGTGTGCAGGAAACGGGTCAGCAGGTCTTCCAGGTCGCGCGAGATATTAATACTGGCGGCGACGTCATACACGATTTCCAGTGAGTGGGATTTGCGCTCAATGTGACGGGTTTGTTTGCGCACCTGGCTTTGCATATCCTGTGACAGGTTTTGCAGGGTGTCACTCAGGGTGTTGATATCCTTAACCAGTTCGTCAAAGTCTTTGGAACCAATGAGGGGCAGGCGTGCCGCCAGGTTGCCTTCCCGCATACTCTGGGCCCAGTTCCGCAACGTGGTGAGTGGCTGCAGCAGGTTACGCTGCACCTGCAGCATCAAACGGTTGAGGAGAACCAGTCCAGTAATCCCTGCTATAGCAAGCAATATATAGATCAGGGTACTGGCACCAGTCTGGCTCAGATACCAGTATGTAGCGGCGATAGTGAGCAGGAATACTCCCCCGATGGCAAACACGGTACTGCATAATCGACTGCGCCAGATACCACCCCGATACTGGCGGAACAACGTATTTACCAGACCGGGCTCAGCCTGCGGCCTGTCCTGGGGCAACTCGACCTTCGGTTCAGGCTGAGTCGTAATGGATGGGGCGTCACTTCTATGCATAGGATCGTGAACCTGTGACCTGGAGCGAAACTAAAATATACCTCAAATACTTTCAGCATACTGAAAGTATTTGGATGACTGCAGGTTAGAAATGATGTTCTGAACCGCCTTCCTGTTCAGTGGGAGGGACATAATTCGGATCATTGGGATTCATGAAAATGAATTGATGCTGCCCTGGCTCCATTTCCACAAAGTCCAGGGTAGTACCTTTGAGAAACTCATAGCTGGAAGGGGAGATAACGATTGTGATGCCTTCGGAATCACAGCTTAAATCTTCATCTGTCTGGGCATCGGCAAAACCCATGGCGTATTGAAGGCTACCGTCCGTGTCCTGGCGCGCTGCGACGCGCAATGGCATACCTTCCATTTGGCCCTGTTTGGCGGAATTTCGAATTTCTTCTGCTGCAGTAGGTGTGACTGTAAACATTTAAAACTACTCCAAAATCAGTTTGTTAGATAATAACCAAGTAATTCCGTCGGATTATAACCCATTTTTCGATTTGAGGGAGCGGACGAAGTCGATAAAGCGTTTTGCCCAGTGATGCTGTGAAGTGTCGCGCAGGTGGGCGTAGGAGGCCAGCAAATTGTTAATAATCAGGCCGTCAGACTCACCATTAATCCCGGTGCCGCGTCGCACATGGTAGGCGAATTCTTGCCCCGCGGGCAAATTTTCCAGCGCGGAATAGTGAAACTCATGGCCGGGTATGAGAGAGTTTAAGCCATCTGGCCATGGATGTAGTGCAGTCTCCTCCAGTTGGATGTAGCCACGTCCCATGGGTCGAGCATGCATGGTGATATCGCCGGGAATGACGCCGACCATGTCACGGGACTCATCCTGCCAGCGCAGGCTGCGCGCAAGATACATCAGACCGCCGCACTCCGCATAAGTAGGAAGCCCCTGCTCGATTGCGGTCTTGATCGAAGCACGCAGGGACGTGTTGGCTTCCAGTGCCGCCATATGGGTTTCAGGAAAGCCTCCGCCCAAAAACAGGCCATCACAGTCGGGCAAGACCCGGTCTTGAAGCGTATTAAAAGGTATCAGTTCAGCGCCGGCGCGCTGTAAGGCGTCCAGATCGTCGGGATAATAAAACCCGAATGCGGCATCGCGGGCGATGGCAATGCGGATATCAGCTGTATGCTGTACGCGTTCGATGCGGTTGCGGGCTTTGGGAATCTCGGGGCTGGCGGCGGCAATTTCGCGGACGCTGTCCAGATCAACCTGCTTTGCTATCAACTGGCCGATATGGGCAATGCGCTCTTCTGCACCAGCGCTTTCATTACTCGGCACCAGCCCCAGATGACGCTCGACAATCGCCATCGATTTATCGTGGTAGACAGCGCCGACAACTGGAACCTCGGTATAGTGTTCGAGCACCGCCCGAAGCTTGCTTTCATGACGTTGTCCGCGGATCTGGTTGAGAATAATCCCGGCAATATGCAATTCGGGATCAAACGCCTGGTAACCGAGCACCAGGGGAGCGATACCCCGCGTCATTCCCTGCACATCAATCACCAATACCACCGGCGTATGTGTGAGACTCGCCAGCGCGGCATTGCTGTTACTGCCCTCAATATCGAGGCCATCATAGAGGCCCTTGTTACCCTCAATGAGGGAAATATCGGCGCCAGTTGAATAGTCATGCATGGTGGCGAGAATTTCGTCCCGCTGCATGGTGTAGAAATCGAGGTTGTAACAGGGGCGATTGGTGGCGCGGCCGAGCCACATGGGATCGATATAGTCAGGGCCCTTTTTATAAGGTTGAACAATGTCACCGCGATCGGTCAGTGCCTTACACAGGCCGATACTGATAGTGGTCTTGCCGGAGGATTTGTGTGCCGCGGAGATCAGCAGGCGTTTCATATGAAGGAAGCAGGAAGGGATGTCATCGACAGGGCCCTTCCATCTATTGTCAGTTAAGGTGGCGTGAATCTGACCTTATTATGATGCCTTATGATGGGGATCAACATCTTCATCAGCCAGGCTGTTAGGCAGGAAGCCCAGAACTTTGACCGCCAGTACGACAATAATCAAAGCAATGGCAATTCCACCCATACCCAAAACAACTTCCGGCAAACTGGGGGCATAGCTGTTAATAATGCCATCGGAGAATGTGCTGGACACTTCCTTTCCCGGGAACATTTCCAGCGGATAGACCTGGCCGGCAATAATGATCAGGTACATCTGAATCAGACCGCCGATTATCACCAACAGGGCACCCAGACCAACGAGAGGGCGGGATTTGCCCAAAGTTGGGTGATAGAACAGCAGCAGGGGAAGCAGGCTACCGATGAGTATCTGACCGATCCAGAACAGCTGAGTGTAAATACCGCCATCGCGCAGGAGAAATGCTTCCACGCCGTGGTGTTCTGTTGCGTACAGGTTGGTCAGGTGATAAACCAGCACAAAATAGAGCACACCGGCGACGAATACACCCAGCAGGTTCTTCAGCCGGCGGAAGAGGGCATCCCCAAAGGGACGATCCGTCCATTTGTAAGCGGCCATGGTAACCAGCAGGAAAATCGCCAGGCCATAAGAGAATGACATAACAATGAACATCGGCGCCATCAGAGCAGCATCATAGGCCTGGCGGGCAACCAGGAATCCGAAAATGGAACCGGTACCAGTGGTGAGAACCAGACGCCAGATGAAGGCACTCATCCCGGCCGCATGGGTGTACTTGTTCATGCGACGTTCCATCATCATCCACAAATAGACGCCAACGATCACAAAGAAACCGTTATACAGAATGATGTTCCAGGCGAAAATGGACTTGAAGTTGTAGTAAGTCATCGCCACGATCAGCCGATCCGGGCGTCCCAGATCGAGCACCAAAACCAACAAGCCACCCGTCAGTAAGGCAAGTGAAAGCAAGCCGGATAAACGCGCCAGCGGTTTGTAGGCGGTTTTGTTAAAGACCGATGAGATGGAGGCAACGTTAAGGGCGCCGGAAGCGGCCACAATCAAAAAGACGGCGAACACATGCGGGGTGCCCCACACAATTTGGTTGTTCATGCCGGTGACATGGTGGCCATTGTGCTCCATAAAATATGTAGCCCCAAGCGCTGCCAGAATGAATGCGCCAAGAATACCCAATAATGCCAGATAACCGCCGCTGCGGCCTTCGATTACGCTGAATGCTATCGTTTTCATTTTTGGACTGCTCGCTATGGATTAAATACCCTGATAACGTACACCAGTGTTCAGACCCAGGTCGCCGCGAATCTGTTCACCGCCATTTTTTGCCAGTTCCCTGGAAAGTTCACTTTCGGGATCATTAAGATCTCCGAAGAGTATGGCATTGTGGTTTTCCGCGTTACAGGCTTCAACACAGGCCGGAATATCGCCGTTATCCACACGCTGGACGCACATGGTGCAGCTTTCAACGGTGCCTTTACCCCGCGGCGCATTGACATTCTGATCGGTGAGATTTTCGTGTACGAAGGAACGCGCCTTGTATGGGCAGGCCATCATGCAATACCGACATCCGATACAGATGTGCTTGTCAACCAGTACAATGCCATCGACACGTTTCATCGACGCGCCGGTCGGACAGACATCCACACAGGGCGGGGTTTCACAATGCTGACACATGAGGGGCAGGGTCTGGACATGGCCGGTCGCCTTATCCGTGAGTTTGACCTTGCGAATCCATTGGGCACGCTGATTGGGCGCGGAGAGGGGTTCACTCTCCGGGCCCCAACCATATTCATCCTGACAGGCGGTGACGCAGGCATCGCAACCATCGGCACACTTGGTGGTATTGATCAGCATGCCCCAGCGGACCTTGTCGGTGACCTCCTCTGCAGCAGGTTTGGCCTGTGCCACCTGGTACAGGACAATACCAGGTGCGACCGCAATACCCGCAGTCGCGGCTACTTGACCAAAGAAGGATCGGCGCGCCTGATCAATATTAGAATTCTCTTTCTCCATTATTCCGCACCTCCTGCTGACAGGGCATCATCTTTTTGCTTGGGTACAGATGAATTTTTATTAAAAGCGAAATCCTTATGATATGGATCCGACTTGTCGGTTAAGGCTTGTTCGAGATTTGACTTCTCGGGCGTGTCACGATGGCAGCCGAAACAATCGATATTCACGGCTGCATAAGTATGACAAGTGCTGCAGAAGTGCTTGTCATCACCGTAACGGGCATAACTACCATCTTGCTCAGGCGCAACATGGCAATTGATGCATTCCGCCAGGGCGTACTTGGAGGTGCGGATACCTTTGTACATGGTGTCATCACGCTGATGCAGGATGAACTTCATGTGGTTTTTACGCATCACCTCTAACGGCTCGACGCATCCAAACTCCTCATTGGCCTTTGCCTTTGCCTTGGGTACAACAGGAGAAGGTACTTCGCCGGCATACAGGGGCAGGGCCAACAAAAGCCCTGCCGCTACTATGACTAACTTCTGACTGAATTGTCTGAGTGACACGATAGTTATCCTCTTGCTTATTCACCCATTGCCATATCGATGTAACCAGTCGGGCAGACATCGGCGCAGATATGACAGCCAATACATTTCGCATAGTCAGTTGCCACATAACGACCCATCGTCGCATCTTTCTTCGGCACGCGGTAAACCGCATCCTGCGGGCAGAAAATGACACAGTTATCACATTCGAAGCACATGCCACAGCTCATGCAACGGTCAGCTTCGGCAATGGCTTCTGCTTCGTCCAGACCTTTCATACGTTCCTGGAAATGACCCAGCACTTCTTCTGAAGTCGGGACGTCTTCCGAACGTTTGTGACGTGGGGTATAGCTAAAGTGTCCCAGGAAAAGCTTGTCAGCCGGAATGATTTCGTTAGCGGAGCGATCTTCGTAGTTATGGACCGCGAAGTCTTCATCCGAGGTACCCCAGGTACTGCCGTGGTCGTATTCGGCCGGGTCCAGACCTGTTTCATGCAACTTCTGCAGCAGGTCAAAGTGGTGCTTGTCCACCTTGGGACGCTTGCCCAGGTCTTCGTGCTTCAGATAGTGGTCAATACTTTCAACCGCGATTGAAGCCTGACCGATTGCGGTGGTCAGCAGGTGTGGACGTACGATGTCACCGGCGACGAAGTGGCCTGGCTTGCCGGGAACCTGGTAATGCGCATCGGCGTCAATCAAACCACGGTCGTTACCGATATCCTCGAAGCCTTCCAGCTTACCGCTCTGGCCAATGGCCGAGACCAGCAGGTCGAGTTCGATATCGTATTCAGAGCCTTCGATCGGTGTTTTGCCGTCGTCTTCCAGTTTCTGTACGCGCAGTGCCTTGGCACGACCGTTGTCACCAACAATGACTTCAATCGGAGTGATGCAACCCACGATTTGTACCCCTTCACGCAGGGCATCTTCGCGTTCGTGTTCGGCCGCCGGCATCTTTTCAATCGGTGAACGGCTCAGCAGCATGACTTCAGCGCCCTGACGAACTGCCGAGGAGGCGACGTCATGGGCAGTGTGGCCGAGAACGACATTTTCCGGACGATCCTTATCGGCAATGTTCTCAATACGTCCCAGTCGACGTGCCACCGAAGCGACGTCGATAGAGGTATCACCACCACCGACAACCACGACCTTTTCGGTAACCAGTTGCAGGCGACCGTCGTTAAAGGCTTCCAGAAAGTCGACCCCGGTCAATACGTTCGGCGCTTTATCTGCACCCGGAATCGGCAATTTCCGACCGGCCTGGGCGCCCACGGCCCACAGGATGGCGTCGTAGTCTTTTTCCAGTTGCGCAAGCGTGATGTCTTTACCGATCCAGGTGTTGAGCTTGATTTCAACGCCCATGTCAACGATGCGATTAATTTCGCCATCCAGCACGTCACGCGGCGTACGATAACCGGGAATCCCGTATTTCATCATGCCGCCCAGCGTTTCGTGGTTATCGAACAGGGTCACGGCATGGCCTTTACGACGCAGTTGGTAGGCGCCGGCCAGACCTGCAGGACCGCCGCCGATGATGGCGATCTTCTTGCCAGTATCGGGACCCGCTTCAAACGCGAAGCCGGCTTCCAGCGCACTGTCGCCAATGTATTGTTCGACGGAATTAATACCAACGAAATCTTCCACTTCGTTACGGTTGCACCCGTCTTCACACGGCGCAGGACAAACACGACCCATCACAGAAGGGAAGGGATTGGCATTGGTGGAACGACGGAAGGCGTATTCCTGCATGGTCATGTCGCCAGCCGGCTTTTCAATCCCGCGTACGATATCCAGCCAGCCTCGGATGTCTTCACCTGAAGGGCAACTACCCTGGCATGGCGGAGTACGATTGACGTAGGTCGGACATTTATGAGTAGTATCCTCATTGAATATCATGGTCGCCATTGAGCCCCATTTGTGCTCACCGTCTTCATACCGACGGAACGTTAATTTTTCGCTTTTCATATCATCGCGGGAAGTAGCCATGCAATTACTCCTGTTTAATCGATTCGGTTAATACCGGGCTCGTTAATTCAAATAGGTTATTCGTCGTCATTGCCATCGTCCTCATCGGATGGCGCATCGCTTAAAATAAGGGCATCACCGACAAGTTGATGGACACTGAGGATGTCGGTCATGCCGTAACCATAATAGGGAAACACCTTGGCGAATTGGGTTTTACAGATCGCACAAATTGCGGCGAGGTTGGTTACGCCGTGATCTTCGACAACAGTTTTATAGGCCTGCATACGAGGCATCGCGCCTTTAACCCGCAATTCCATCAAATCGTCGGTCAACAGACCACCACCGCCGCCACAACAGTACGTGGCTTCGCCGATGGTGTCTTCCGGCATATCGTAATAGTTATTACAGGTTGCCTTGATGATCGCACGTGGAATCGTGAACTGCCCACCCGGTTTGTCACCCATACGTGTTGCACGCGCGACGTTACAGGAATCGTGGTAGGTCAGGGTCAAATGATCATTTTCAGACTTGTCAAACTTGAGTTTGCCTTCCTGAATCAGGTCATAGGTATATTCACAGATGTGTTGCGGCACCGGGTAGTTCGGATCCAGGAAATCCCAGGGACCGGCATAGGTATTCAGGAACGCGTAGGCGACGCGCCAGGCGTGACCGCATTCGCCAAATATGATGCGTTTAACGCCGAGTTCCTGCGCCGCCTTGCGAACACGGCGGGAAATACGTCGCATGTTTTCATAACTGCCGATGAACATGCCGAAGTTCGCGGCTTCAGACGCATAGGAACTCAAGGTCCAGCTGGCGCCGGCTTCATGAAAAACCTTGGCATAACCGATCAGACCATCGACGTGGGGTTCGGCAAAGAAGTCGGCGGAGGGGGTGACCAGCAGAATATCGGCACCTTTGACATCCAGCGGGAATTTGACCGGTACACCGGTATCCTCTTCAACTTCTTCTGCCAGGCCTTCCAGCGTATCCGCCAGGGCAGGTTCCGGCAGGCCCAGGTTATTACCAATTGTGAAAACCTTGACGATAATTTCGTTGCAGTACTTCTGGCCCAGGCCGATATCGTCCATGATTTCGCGTGCGGCCATGGAGATTTCAGCCGTGTCGATACCGTAAGGGCAGAACACGGAACAGCGACGGCATTGGGAACACTGGTGGAAATAACTGTACCAGTCATCCAGCACTTCCCTGGTCATATCTACCGCACCGACCAGTTTCGGGAAGTACTTACCGGCAAAGGTGTAATAGCGACGATAGACCTTGCGCAATAAATCCTGACGTGCCACGGGCATGTTCTTGGGATCGGCTGTACCCAGGTAGTAATGGCACTTATCAGTACAGGCGCCACATTTAACGCAGGAATCCAGAAAGACCTGCAGTGAGCGGTATTTACCTTTCAGTTCACCCAGCTTATCGACAGCCACTTGTTCCCAGTTATCGATCAACTCGCCAGGATAGCCTAGTGGTTCCTGATACTCCTCCTTGGCAACATACGGTTTGCTGTGCGCCATTGCCCCTTCTTTAATATGGGGAATAATGGGGATTTCTTTTAATTCCGGTGTTTCAAAATCAGCCACAGTACTTTCCTCAAACGTAATCGTGTTGAGTAATCAAGTTACTCTGTCGGTTCAGCATCAAGATTGGCAGCCCAGCCTGCGAGACGACGTTTCTCGCGTGGGTTGTCAACCTGTGTACGAGTCGGACTGAAGAACAGGCCCGGCACATGCAGAAGTTTACTGATGGGAAACACGAGCATCAGCAAGGCTACCAGACCCAGGTGTATCAACAGGGCGGGATCACTTGGCAGCGGTTGAATACTGAAGGCCATCAGGCCCAGGAAAAACTGTTTAACAGCAACAATATCGGTATGAGCGACATATTTCATCGCCAGACCACTCAGGCCGATGCCCATAAGTAATGCCAGCATCAGGTGGTCAGAGGGCGAAGAAATGTAGCGAACACGATCCACCAGTACACGGCGGGCCCACAGACCTGCCAGACCGGCGACCATGGCAAAGGCCGCATACTTGCCGAAAGGTTGAATCAGATCAACCCAGAACCAGACAGGTTCGGTGAAATAACGCAGGTGGCGCAGCAACACCAGCAACAGGGCCACATGGAACATCCAGCCGAACAGCCAGGTCCATTTGTTGGCCTTGAATAAACTGGTGAACAGCACGACTTCCTGTGCCATGCGCACGACCACACCGGACCTGGTCACCGGGGCTGGAGTAGTGGCAATGTTTAACGGGGCAGGAGTCTTTGCATATTGCCAGATTTTTCTGGCCAGGCCGACTATGAGTAAGGCAGTCGCCAGATAAAAAGTGAGCGCAAAAGTAACCGACAGAGCCGACATGCTACTGTTCCCTCTACGTTGAAAAATATTGGCGTTTTATAGAGGAGGGGAATAATTCCCCTCCAGCTATATTCAGCTTATACGCAGCCAGTCGGTTTCGGCAGACCAGCGTATTTACATGCTTGCTTACCAGGACCATACGGGAACAGTTCGTACAGGTACTTGCTGTTGCCTTTGTCCTTACCCAGCTTTTTACCAATAGCCTTGGTCAGAACGCGTACTGCAGGAGCAATCTGGTACTCTTCATAGTACTCACGCAGGAAGTTGATAACTTCCCAATGGAATTCACCCAGTTCGGCATCATCTTCTTTTGCCATAGCTTCAGCCACAGCCGGTTCCCATTCGTTCAGATTTGCCAGGTAACCTTCTTCATCGGTTTCCAGGACTTTTCCGTTTACCTCAATACCCATGGTACTTTCTCCTCGTTAAAAACTTTTGAACTAGTATTTACAGCCAAGCGTTGACTTTGTCGTGGTCAACAGTCAGATCCACAAAGCCTTTGTAATCGACAACCTTGATTCCATCGATAATTTTGTCTGCATCCACGCCACGAGCCTTCATATCAGCACCGAGCACATAGATGGAAACATCAGACAACGCCTTTTCAACCATGCCGGATGCATTGCTGCCATTCATGGCGCCATAGACGCCATCTTCCAGTAACAGTACAGAATTCCCTTTACCGGCAAGGCGCAGGCAAGTTTCCAGGGAATTGCGATTAAAAGGCGATTTATTTACAGTGTGTAACGTCGACATTCTCGTAATCTCTCTTAGAAGCTAAATACCACTTCTTGCTGTTCCAGAATGTCAGCAAGCTCAGCAGCGGGAACGACATGGATTGAATCTTTCTCTGCCCAGTCGTCGTCTTCGTCTTCGTATTTCAGAGGCATCAGGTCGTCAATCGTCAGACCACGTGCTTCAAGTGATTCTTTTTCAACATAGAGTTTGTTGACGTCGTAATCACCCAGAGCGGCATAGGTCGGCGAGAAGTTCTTGATGCCGAGTTCAGAGGTATCCTGGCCCTTGAGCAGCTGGTAAACCCCATCATCAACAAATGCAACTGACACATCCTGTTCAAACGCGGCGCCAATCAGTACAACTTCCAGGGATTCCCAGGCGTATATCGTACCGTAGGGGGCCGTGCGATTGACGTACATAAATTTCTTTATATCAGACATTCCAATACCCCAGGTTAATCGCCAAACACAACAAGACGCTCGGACTGAATGCCGGCCTCAATTAACTGACCCAGGCCCGAAATACGGAACCCGGCAGCAATATTATTGCCGTCCTTGCCGTTACGTTGCTGTTCACCTTCGTCAACTATGCCGCGACGCTGTGCGGCAGCAACACAAACCACCAGGTCCAGGTTGTGTTTTTCAGCCAGTTCCGACCATGCGTTGACGATATTAATATCGTCTTGTGGTGGAGTGGTGTAACGGGTGCCGTTATTAACACCGTCATGGTAAAAGAAGACTCGGAAGATCTCATGCCCCGCGTCCACTGCGGCCCTGACAAACTTCAGGGCCGACACGGAAGCTTCGTGGTTATAAGGACCTTCGTTTACTTGTATAGCAAACTTCATTTGATCAACATTCCTTACAATTAGAAGCGGATATGAGTTGAAGCGTTCAAGCTGTTACGTGCACCACGCCAGTTATCGATGTGGTACTTGGTGAACGGCAAGCCGGTAACTTCAAAGAACCGCGGCCAACCGATACGCTCGATCCAGTCGTTGATACGCTCCCAATCTTTTGCGCCTTCTTTATAGGCCTTGAGTATCTGCTTGACGATAGCAGTGGCTTCAGGCCAACGCGGCGGATTGTTTGGAACACCGGCTGCAACCAGACGCTGGAAGGTCGGCTTGCTTCGTGCATTGGAGTGGTTACCACCAACCCAGATAGCCAGTTTGGAGTTTTCCGGATCATTGATCTGCATCGGCGGGCAGGGCGGGAAGCAGGCGCCACAGCAGATGCATTTCTTTTCATCGACTTCCAGCGAAGGCTTGCCGTTAACCATGGCCGGGCGAATCGCCGCAACCGGGCAACGGGCAACAACGGTAGGACGTTCACAGATATTGCCAACCAGATCGTGTGCAATTCGTGGTGGCTTGGTGTGTTGTACGTTGATGGCGATATCACCCTGGCCACCGCAGTTAATCTGGCAGCAGGAAGTGGTGATATGTACACGGTTAGGCATATTGCAGTTTGTAAAGTCATCGATGAGTTCGTCCATCATGGCTTTAACAACACCGGAGGCGTCAGTGCCGGGAATATCGCAATGCAGCCAGCCCTGAGTGTGCGAAATCATGGCAATGGAGTTAGCAGTACCACCAACTATGAAACCGGCTTCGGTCAGCGCATCGATAATCGGCTGAACCTTGGCTTCATCAGATACCATGTATTCGATGTTACTGCGGATGGTGAAACGTACATAACCATCAGCGTACTTGTCACCAATTTCGGTCAGCTTGCGCAATGAAAACACATCCAGAATACGCTGGGTGCCGGCCTTAACGGTCCAGATTTCATCGCCACTGTGGGCAACGTGACGCAGCACGCCGGGACGCGGATGTTCATGGAACTTCCACTGGCCGTAGTTTTTGCGCATTACCGGATGAATGTACTGGAAGCCGTCAGGACAACCCGATTCGATTGGCGGACGCATATCTTCAAGTGCCATATTCTTCTCCTGATTCGTATCTTAATTACTTCGTGATTCGAAATAACCTGACGGTTATTAACCTGCAGCCTGTTCAGCCTTACGCTGGAACCATTTTTCGGCTTCTTCGTCCCAGCCGTCCATGCGCACGTAAGAGCACTGACGCGGTTGGCTAACCATATTCGGATCGACTTCAACACCGATACCTTCGAGGAAGTTGACCAGACCGATGCGTTCGATCATTTCACCGGTACGCTCGTGTTCCAGAGCGTTTTCAGCAAAGAAATCGATAGTGTCGGAAGCCAGTTCAACCAGGCTTTCATAATCTTCTTCCGTTTCCAGCTTCTTGAAAGGAACGATAACGGTACCCATCAGGTCACCGATTTTCAGGGTACGCTTACCACCGATGAGGATGGTGACCCCCTTGTCATCCCCTGGAGACAGGGCTTTAGTCATAACGTTCAGGCAGTGCATGCAACGTACACATTCGTGATTGTCGACGGTCAGCGTGTCATCATCATTCAGGTTGATACAATTGGTGGGACAACGGCTGGTGACGTTGTCGAGCACATATTGACGGCCTTTGGCTTTAACAAAAGCCTTGACTTCATCCTGGTCGATCTTCATGTCGTCGCGCCAGGTACCAATCACGGCGAAGTCGGAACGTTCGATGGAGTTCTGACAGTCATTCGGGCAACCGGAAACCTTGAACTTGAACTTGTAGGGCAGAGCCGGACGGTGAACATCGTCAACGAATTCGTTCACCAGATGACGCTGAATACCGTGTTCGTTAGCACAGGACTGTTCGCACCGAGCCGCACCAACGCAACACATGGCGGTACGTACACAAGGACCGGCACCGCCTAGGTCCCAACCATATTCGTTGATTTCATCAAAGAAGTGCTGAGTGTTATCAGTAGTGGTACCGATAAACATGATATTGCCGGTTTGACCGTGGAAAGTGACCAGGCCAGAACCCCATTTTTCCCAGCTGTCTGCCAACTGGTTCAGCATATCGGTGGTGTAGTAGTTACCCGCTGGCGGTTGAACGCGCAGGGTGTGGAATTCCTTGGACTCAGGGAATGCGTCGCCGACTTCGGAGAAACGCGGAATGATACCGCCGCCATAGCCGAATACTGAAACAGTTCCGCCTTTCCAGTAGCCCTTGCGGGTTTCGTAAGAGTGTTCGAGCTGACCCAGCAACGAACCTACTGTTTCATTGATCCGTTCATCAGGATGCTCGTCACGCAGACGCTTGAAACCAGAGATAAAGCTCGGCCAGGGGCCATTTTCCAGTTCGTCAAGCATCGGAGTGTCGTGTATCTTTTTAGGCATGGTGTTCTCCTTAAGGGGTTACCCGATTAAGCCGAAAACTACAATCTTAGCCCCCGTTGTCACGGGTTGCTAGCTACAATTCAAGTTGTGACGCAGTCTATGGCGGCCAGCTTGATACGCCTACCTTACTGATGGGGTGAATGATTCAACCCCGCTTATCCCCAATGGGGTATGCGCTCCAGCCAACCATTCGCAGCGTGAGTGAAATACTCAGTCCGCAACTGTGATGGAAATTCAAATATTTCCAGCAATAACAAAAACTTATGCATCTATCACAAGCTGGGTATTCATCCAGCCTGCACCGCTGTGGTTAAATCGCAACCATCAGCCCAGTTGTATATGGTGGTGAAGACATTCTTGCCTGTCTTGATCTTGATTAAGATCGAGATAACCCACATCTACACAAACTGGTTAATACACTTTGAGTTTAACCCGAGAATTTCACTCGGAATTAACCTGCAATGTGTGAGCGTATTCTACCGACGACGATGACGAATGCAACCACTTGAAATGACACAAACGAAAATCGATATGATTCCGGCAGAGGGGTCGTTTAGCCTGGGGGATGACTCGGCTTATCTGGCATGGCGTGAGGCCAAGCTGGCCGACTATCCTGAAACGTCCAGTGAGCTCCTGGTGGAGATCAGGGATGGGAATCAACTTGATGAGGCCGAGCATCAGGCGATGCTGAAGTGTCTTCGCAAGTCCAATATGGTGGTTTATCAATTCGCTGATTCAGCCCCCGTCGATAAATCGGTGATTCATGCCCTGGGTCGTCAGTTCGGTCTGACACAGCTGGACAGTAATCTGTGTGCGGATGAAGACAGTATTACTTCTCTGCAGGTGATCCCCGAGGGACGCAAGCAGGGTTATATACCCTATAGTAATCTGCAAATCAGTTGGCACACGGACGGTTATTATAATTCTGTGGAGCAACGGATTCGTGGCATGTTGCTGCACTGTGTGAGTGATGCAGCGCAGGGGGGTGAAAATCTGCTGCTGGATCACGAGATTTGCTATATCCATTTACGTGATACCAACCCGGACTATATTCAAGCCCTGATGCAACCGCGGGCCATGACGATTCCGCCCAATATCGAGAATGGCCGGGAAATCAGAGCGGCACTTAGCGGTCCGGTTTTTTCTATCGATCCAAGCACGGATCGTTTGCATATGCGTTATACCGCGCGCACCCGCAGTATCGAGTGGCATGATGACCCACTGACTCGCGAAGCAAGCCAGTGTATTAGTGAGTTTCTGAAAAGCGATTCAGCTTATGTATTCCGTCACCGGCTCGCACCGGGGCAGGGCGTGCTCTGTAACAACGTGCTGCACGCGCGTACGGCGTTTGAGGATGATGCCGCGGGCGGTAAGACACGACTACTCTATCGGGCGCGTTATTACGACCGGATCAGCGGTACCTGAAGTCGAAGTAAATGACATATCGAGGACAAGTTAAAAATGCTTTGGTTAAGTGAATTATTATTGCAACGCCATGATCTGGAATCCTTTGAGGAACTCAGCCGGGCCGTGGGAGAAAAGGCCAGTCAAGGCGAAATGTTTTTTCGCATGGATGTAAAACCACCTTTTGCCGATACGCCGGAAAATTGGGAAGAAAAGCTGGAAGCCAGTTTTACTTCCGCGGGGCGGTAACAGGAGAAATGAAGGTGAATGTGATGTACTGGAATGAAGATACCGACGCCAAGATTGAAAACAGCATCCCGGACAATGTCCTGGATATCGTTTACAACATCAGTTGTAAATGTATTCCCATGGAACATGCTCATGCCCTGTCCGAGGCGCTACAGCAGGCATTGCCCTGGTTGGCGGAAGAAGAGACCGCAGGAATACACCAGGTTTATGGTGCCGAGTCCGGCAATGGTTGGGAGCGGCCTGATACGGAGGTGTTGTATTTATCGCGGCGCCAGAAGCTAACTTTGCGCTTGCCCAAAACGCGAATAGAAGATGCAAAATCCCTTACAGGCCAGACGCTTGATATCGGAGGCCATGCCCTTAAGGTTGGCGACTTCACCAGTCGTAAGCTCAGCGACCTACCCACCCTGTTTGCTCGCCACGTACTTGGCGAAGCCGGGCAGAGTGAGGAAGAGTTTATGACCCAGGCAGTAACGCAGTTGAAGGCAATGGGCATCAACGTGAAAAAAATGATGTGCGGTAAGGAAGGTGTTATCCAGATACCGGATACAACGCTGCATACCCGTAGCCTGATGCTGGCGGACCTGGAGCTGGAAGAATCGGTGAAGCTGCAGGAATTGGGATTGGGGTCGGGACGTAAACTTGGCTGTGGCTTGTTTCTGCCGCAAAAGGGCATCAAGGCGGTAGATCCTGACTAGCTGGGCTATTTAAAATTGGGATTATTTCTGTTTTAATTAGCGCCCGTTAATATTCGACAATAACGAAGTATTTTTTACGTTTATCTTTAAATTTAGATAGAGGTACCGACAAATGGCATTTGAAATCAACGGCAAAACCATCGAAACCACTGAAACCGGTTTTTTGGTTGAACAGAGTGACTGGACTGAAGACGTGGCGACAGAAATTGCCAAAATAGATGGGCTTAAAGATTTGACCGAACAGCACTGGGACGTGATTAACTATCTGCGGGATGAGTATTTCAATAATAATGCTAATCAACCGAATGATCGCACTATGATCAAAGCGATGTCGGAAAAGTGGGGCCGCAAGGTTGCTTCCAAGGAACTCTACGATCTGTTCCCGGGCAAGCCCAGCAAGCAGGCGGGTCAAATTGCCGGCTTGCCGGAAAGCCGTCGCAAGGGTGGCTATTAATCCTATAATCCCAACCGGCAGGGTCAAGATACACCAAAGTGGATATAGCATCAGCGGTGGG